>CANRCM010000028.1 GCA_947629085.1 uncultured Clostridia bacterium | reverse complement strand
CATTACCCCAACGTTTATATCCTTCAATTAGTTTTCCAAATTGTGTTCCATAATCCCCTAAATAATTTATTCCTACAGTATTATATCCTAAATATTTATATACATTATATAAAGCTCCACCTATTACTGTTGTACGTAAGTGTCCTATATGGAATGGCTTTGCTATATTTGGTGCAGAGTAATCTATTACTACCGTTTTTCCTTTTCCTTTTTTAGAACTTCCATAATTCTCTTGACTAGAAAAATCTTCCAACACTTCTTTTGCTATTTCTTCTCTATTTATAAAAAAGTTTATATATCCACCTACTATTTCAACTCTTTCTATATCGTTATTATCGTCTTTTAAAATATTATCTAATTGTTCTTTTATGTCATTTGCTATAATTGCAGGTGCTTTTTTTAATTCTTTTGCAAGTCTAAAACATGGTAATGCATAATCTCCATTTTTGCTATTTTTTGGAATTTCTATATAACTTTCTATTACTTTCTTATCTAAATTTGTTGTTTTAGATATTTTTTCTGATATTTTCTGTTTAAAGTTTACCATTTATTATCTCCTCATTTTTTATTTATTTCAGTTCCATTTGCTGTATCTTTTAAAGAATATCCTTTTTGAGCTATCAAATCTCTTAATTCATCTGATTTTACCCAATCTTTACTCTGCCTTGCAAGGTTTCTTTGTTCTACAAGATCTAATATATCTTGAGGTATATCTTCTTGATTTATAGTGTTTTGTTTATCTATATTTAATCCTAAAACTGTATCAAATTTTTCAAGCATTTTTGATATTTCACTATTCTTTTTTTCAAATCTTGCTATTTCCCATACATAGCTCATTGCCAATGGCATATTCAAATCATCATTTATTGCTTCATGAAATTTCGTTTCTAATTTTTTTATCTTTTCTTTATCATTTTTAGTCAGTTTGTCATTTCCTTTTAAATTTAATTTATAACTATTACGTAGTCTTTCTAGTGATCTTGAAGCAGATTCAATACCTTCCCATGTAAAGTTTATCTTGTTTCTGTAATGACATGAATAACAAAATAGCTTATATGCTAGAGGATCATACCCCTTTTCTATTATATCTTTTAATAAATATACATTTCCTAAACTTTTAGACATTTTGCCACCATCAATAAGTAAATATTCTCCATGTAACCAATAATTTGCCGGAATCTTTTTAGAGTATCCCTTACTTTGTGCAATTTCATTTTCATGATGAGTTGGAATTAAATCAATTCCTCCTGTATGTATATCAAATTGTTCTCCTAAGTATTTTTTACCCATTGCAGAACATTCAATATGCCATCCAGGATAACTTGGTCCCCATGGGCTATCCCACTTCATTAAATGATTTTCTGGTGCTTTTATCCATAAGGCAAAATCATACGGGTTCTTTTTTTCTTTATCAACTTCTACTCTTGCTCCTGGTTTTTGTTCTTCTAAATTTACATTTGAAAGAATAGGATATTTATCTAATTTTGATATATCAAAATAAATTGCTGTTGATGTTTCATATGCATATCCATTTTCTATTAGTTGTTTGACATATTGGAGCATTTCTTTTATATGTTCCGTCGCCTTACATACAACTTCAGGAGTTTCTATATTTAAATTTTTTAAATCATCAAAAAATAGTTTAGTGTAATAATCTGCTATTTCTAATGGGGTTTTATTTTCTTCTCTTGCTGTTTTTAATATTTTATCTTCTCCTTCATCTCCATCAGATACTAAATGTCCTACATCTGTTATATTCATTACATGTTTTATTTTATATCCATTATATTTCAAAACCCTTCTTAGTACATCTTGAAATATGTTTGTTCTTAAATTGCCAATTGTTGCATCTTTATATACCGTTGGTCCACATGAATAAATTGTTATCTCTTTATCATTTAATGGTATAAACTTATCTTTTTTTCTTGTTAATGTGTTGTTAAAATATATGTCCATAAAACTCCTTCTTTCTATTAAAATTGCCAAATGATTTTTATCATTTGGCGATTTTAATTATTGTTGTTTTGATGTGCCGCCTGATTCTCCTTCTGTATTTTTATCCGACGTATTTGTTGTATTTGATGTATTTGTCGTATTTGGTTGACTTGGTGTGTTCGACGTATTTGTTGTATTTGATGCATTTGTCGTATTTGCCCCAGGTTTAATATTATTTTGAAAGCCTTGTTCAGGTTTTTTGTGTATGTTACATAATTCATCTACTTTTGTTCCTGAAGCAGTATTTCCATTTATAGATGTCCATAATTTTAATTGTTCTTTAGGTAATGTTGCTCCATAATTATTAATTTTTGTTGTAGGGCAATATTCATTTGCTATTTTACCAGATTCTACGCATAATGTTTGACTTCCATGTCCAGGACATTTTTCTGGTAAATTATTAGAAGAAAATATCTCTGTATAAGTATCTGTACATCCTGTTGTTGCTAAACATCCTGTTGTTCTACATACTGTTTGTTCTACAATTCCATTTGGTCTTTTGAATGTTGCATTTGATAAATTTTTGTGGATATCTGTCATTACTGCATCCCATATTTGACCAGCTGGGTTTGTTCCAAAACCTCTTACCTCTTCATTTTCATCAAATCCAAACCATGTTGCTGCTGAATAATATGGTGTAAATCCACAAAGCCATCTATCATAACTGTTATCTGTTGTTCCAGTTTTTGCAGATACATCCATTCCTGGTATTGCACAATATGTTGCTGTTCCACCAGATTTTAATGGTTCTTGTAGAATTGATTTTGCTAAATATGCTGTTTGCTCTGAACATACTCTTGTTGATTCTTGTTTTGGAGTTAATACCGTATTTCCATTTGTATCTACAACTTTTGTAAAGAACGTCGGTGTAATATATACCCCATCATTTGCTATTGTTCCATAAGCTGATGCCATTTCTAATGGACTAGCTCCATGTGTCATACCACCAATTGCCAATGCTAATACTTCATCGTTTTTATCTAAAGACTCTAATCCCATTTTTTCTAAATATTCTAATGATTTTTTAGGGGTTAATTCTTTCATTATTTTTATTGCTGGTATATTTCTTGATAGTGAAATAAATTCTCTTATATTCATTCCACTTCCTTTATATTGATTATTATCATTTTTTGGTTTATAATTTCCACCAAAATCTGTTTGAACATCAAGATATGTTGTTGATGGTGTAATTACTTTTTCTTCTAATGCTGGTACAACATCTGCTAATGGTTTTATAGAAGAACCTGTTTGTTTTTTCATTTGCGTTGCTCTATTCCATCCTGATCCTTCTTTTTCTCCTAACCCACCTTCTACGCCAAGTACATTACCTGTTTTATAATCTACAATAGCCATACCAGATTGAGTATGTTCATTTAGTAACTGTCCATCTTTTTTATCTATTCCACTTTTTATATATTTTGATTTTGCATATTCTTCTTCTAGTCTTGCTTGTATAGTACTATCTACTGTTGAATATATTGTTAAGCCACTACTATATACATAATTTTCTGCCAATTGTCTTGAAATATCTTTTTCTTCCATAACTTGAGTTATTACTTGTTCTAATACTGCATCTGTATGGTAAGAATATCCTGTAGCACTTGATATTTCTCCTTTTGCAAATGTTAATCCAGCTTCTGCCTGTGCGACTGCTTCATTATAATCATCTTCATTTGTGATATATCCTAAATCTTTCATTTTTCCTAATACTGTTAATACTTTTGATTTTATTCTTTCTGCTCTTTTTTGTTCAGTATCATTATCTGATGATAATTTATATGGATTATAGTAATTAGGTGATGAGTTTATTCCTGCTAAAAATGCACATTCTGCAAGACTTAAATCTTTGGCACTTTTATTAAAATAGTATTGTGCACCAAGTTCTACTCCGTGCAGATTACCTTCTCCTCCTACATATAGTATATTTAAGTATAATTCTAATATCTGGTCTTTAGATATCATTCTTTCTACTTGATATGCTTTTGCCCATTCTTTTATTTTTCTAAAAATACCTGCTATACCAGCTGTCTCATCATCTTTAGTTATATTCTTAACTAATTGTTGTGTTATCGTACTTCCACCATAAGAACTATTACCTGTTATTGTTTTTAATATGGCTCCACCTGTTCTTTTAAAGTCTACACCATTATGCTGGTAAAACCTTTCATCTTCTATTGATACATAAGCCTTTGGCAAATAATCTGCCATGTCTTCAAGTGTTATTGTTTTTCTTTTTTCATCACCACTTAAATTTGTTACTACATTGCCATTCAAATCTACTATTACAGAATTTGAAGCACCTATTTTTAATTCATCTTTAGTTATTTCAAAATCGTCTCCAAATAATCCAAAAAACATTCCAGCAATAATTCCTGCACCAATTACAATTAACAATAGAATTATAACAAATAATATTTTTAAGAATAGTATTAACTTCTTATGTTTTTTTATTTTGTTTTTATTATGTTTTTTATTCTTTTTAAATTGTTTATCATTTTCGCTAAATGCTTTCGGTTTTCTATCTATATCTTCGATATGTTTGCCACCTCTATTTCTCTCTCTTGATGAATTTTTTCTTTTTGATACTCTTTTTGATTTTTCTTTATTCTTACTAATTTTTCTTCTATTACTATAATTACTTGGCATTTTATTACCTCCTTGCCAATGATAATTTTCGCATGTACATTATATTATATTTTGTAAAAAAAGAAAAGGGGTTAAAGAAAATTTTAATAATTTATATTTCGTTTTTATTTCCTAATAATTTTACTATTTTAACTTGATTCTTTTTTATTGCTATTCTGTTATATTTAAATGGTTGATTGTTGTAAAATTCCGCTTCATAGATATCTTTTTTATCATATAACATTTGTTTTTCATAATCAAATTCATCAAAATAATCAAAATCTATCTCATAATCATTAATATTTATACCTGAAAATCTTTTTTTATCTATTTTTATATTTCCTCTTAAATTTATGATAATAGCCTCATCAAATATTGTATATTTATTTATTAATTCATTGGGAAAATCTACATTTAAAATTATGTTTGACTTTGATAGGCTTTTTCTCTTATTATTATTTATAGTTATTATAATACCTTCTTGTTCAAAGAAATCTTTTTCTAATTTTTTAAATTGTCTAATATGATTTGTTACTATATTTATTTTTTTATATATTTTTGCAAT
Source organism: uncultured Clostridia bacterium (assembly GCA_947629085.1). Classification (GTDB taxonomy): domain Bacteria; phylum Bacillota; class Clostridia; order TANB77; family CAG-508; genus CAG-269. The sequence goes on along the minus strand of CANRCM010000028.1, from coordinate 8,870 downwards.
TTCTTTTATATTTTCTAGCATGTTATTGCTTATGTCATTCACCAATATTGATATTTTTAATTCTTCTAACTTTAAATCTTTCTTTTTGGTTATGTATTCTAACATGTCTAATACTAAAATTTCATTTAATTTTTCAGAATTTACAATATTTATTTGATTTGAATACATATAATTTACAAATTCTTTTTGTTTTTTTAATACTTTACTTAAGACTAACTTATTACAATTAGTTTTGTTAATTATTCCGTTTTGTTTTTTTAGCTAATTTCTGTGCTTTTTTTATATTTATATTTTCATCCTTTATTGGTAAAATTATTTTATCTTGTTTTACTTTTATTATATTAAATAATTTAAATATGAAATTAGGCTTGTCAGTTTCTTGAACATAATACAAAAAAATCACTCCTTATATATTACCCTTGTTAATATATATGAAAATAATTTTTATAATATTATTATTTTATATTAAATAATTTCTTTTTTATAAAGTAAATAAAAAGAAGTTTGTAGAATTTATCTAAAAACTTCTATAAAATAATATCCCTTTTTAATTTATTTTCCTTTATACATCCAATGCCTATAAATTTGTTGTTATTATAAATTTTATATATTCCTTCTTTTTTATTTGTTTTTAATTGTACTCCATTTAAAAATAATTGTAATTTTTTATCATCTAATGTTATTTTTTCTTTATCTTTAAATAATTGTTCTATAGTTATTAAATATTCCTCTATTTTAGACGTATCTGTATTTATATCTTCTAGTGTTACTGAATCTTTTATGTTGAAATCTCCAACTTGTACTCTATTTAAATTTGCCATATATCCTATGTTTCCTAGCTTTTCTGCAATATCTTTGCATAATGTTCTTATATATGTACCCTTTGAACATTTTACTTCAAATGTTATTTGCTTATTTAATTTATCAATATTTAACAATTTAATATCATATATTTCTATATTTCTTGGTCTTATTTGAATATTCTCTCCATTTCTTGCGTATTCATACAATTTTTTACCTTTTACTTTTATTGCAGAATATAATGGTGGTATCTGATCTTGTTTACCTAAAAAGCTTTTTAGTTTATCTTTTATATTGTTTTCTTCAAATATATCTTGACTAACTTCCTGTTTTTTTATAACTTTTCCTTCTGCATCTTGTGAATCTGTTTCTATTCCTAATTGTAATGTTGCTTGATATATTTTATCATGATTAATTAAATACTTTGAACATAATGTCCCTTTACCAATTAATAATGGTAATACTCCTGTTGCCATAGGATCTAATGTTCCTGCATGTCCTACTTTTTTATTACATATTTTTTTTATTCTGTATACAATATCATGTGATGTACAATTTTTATGTTTATTTATTATCAATATTCCATTCATATTTTTTCCTTTTATAATGCTTTTTCTACTTCTTTTAAAATTCTTTCTTTTACCTCTTCTAATGTACCTTGAATTGTTGCTCCAGCAGCTCTTGGATGTCCTCCACCGCCAAACATCAAACATACATCAGATACATTAACATATTCTCCTGAACGTAAAGATATTTTATAGGTATTTTCTTCTGTCTGTCTTACAAATATTGATACTTCTACTCCTTCTATATCTCTACCTATTTCTACTAATCCTTCATGATCTCCTGGTTCTGCTTTTACTTCTTTTTCATCTTCTAATGTTATATAAGTATATGTTACTTTTCCATCTTCTAATACTTCCATCCTGTCCATAACTTTTTTTGTTAATAAAAAATTTGCTGTCGTGTTAGTACGTAAAGTTTTTTTATATATACCCGATATATCTACACCTTTTCTTAATAATTCTGCAGCGAATTCAAATGTTTCTGCATTAGTACTTTTATGTCTAAATCCACCTGTATCTGTTATTATTCCTGTCATTATACATGTCCCTATGTCTTTTGTTATATTTATTCCAAAATATTCTATTATGACTGCTAATATTTCACAACAAGATGGTGATGCAGGATTAACATAGTTTAAGTCTCCATACATATTATTACTTCCATGATGGTCTATTACTATTGTTCTTTTTGCTTTTTCAAAATATTCTTTTCCCACAAGTCTTGACAAATTTGCACAATCAAGAGATATTGCTAAATCATATATTTCTACTTCAGAGTCTTTTTTTACTTCTTCTATTTTAGGTAAAAATTTAAATAATCTAGAATATTCCGGAATAATAACAGTTGGTTTTTTCCCCATCTGTTCCAAAATTAGTTTCATAGCCATACAGCTTCCTAATGCATCTCCATCTGGTGATTCATGCGCTGATATTACAATTGTTTCTGCTTTTTTTATTTCTTCTAAAATTTTATCTAAAGTCATATTTTATTTTTCACCTTCTTTTTTAGGCATAATTTCTTTTAAAATGCTATCAATTCTTGCTCCATATTCTAATGAATCATCTAATTCAAATATGATTTCAGGAGTATTTCTTAAATTAACCTTTTTAGCTAATTCACTTCTAATAAATCCTGATGATTTTTTTAATCCTGATAATGTTTCTTTTATATTTTTTGAATTTAAAATACTTACATAAACTTTTGCGTATTTCAAATCATTTGTAACTTTTACTTTAGTCACACTAATCATGCCTGTTACATTAGGATTGTTTAATTGGTAATTTATTATTTGACTAAGTTCTTTTTTATATTCTTCATCAATACGTCCTAATCTATTTCTATTTTCTGGCATATTTACCTCCTTAGTATTATAGAAAATTAAAAATTAGAATAATTTTTAATATTTATCTTTTAATTTCTTCCATAATATAAACTTCAATTATATCCATTTCTTTAATGTCATTATAGTTTTCAATTTGAATACCACATTCAAATCCTTTTCCAACTTCTTTAACTTCATCTTTAAATCTTTTTAATGTAGCTAAATGTCCATCGTGAATAACTACATTTTCTCTAATAACTCTTACTCCTGCATTTCTTTCTACTTTTCCAGAAAGTACATAACATCCTGCAATTGTTCCTACATTAGAAATTTTAAATGTTTGTCTTACTTCTGCATTACCAATAACTTTTTCTTCATATTTTGGTTCTAGCATTCCTTTCATTGCTGCTTCTACGTCTTCAATTGCTTGATAGATTATTGAATATTGTTTTATTTCAACTTCATCCTTTTCTGCCATTTCTTTTGCTAAATTGTCTGGTCTTACATTAAATGCAATTATAATAGCATTTGAAACTTTTGCAAGTGTAACATCAGATTGATTTACGGCTCCGGCAGCACTATGAATTACTTTTACTTTAACTTCTTCATTATGCAATTTTTCTAATGATTGTTTAACAGCTTCTACTGATCCTTGTACATCTGCCTTTACAATTAAATTTAATACTTTTATTTTTCCTTCTTCCATTTGGCTGAATAAATTATCTAGTGTTATTTTTGTAGCACTATTTATTGCTTTTTCTCTTGCTTGACGTTTTCTTCTTTCTATTAAATGTTTTGCAACTTTTTCATTTTTTACTTCGTAGAAAATATCTCCCGCTTCTGGGATGTCTGTTAACCCCATTATTTCTACAGGAGTAGAAGGTCCTGCAGATTTTACTGCTTTACCTTTATCATCTTTCATTGCTCTTATTCTACCAATTGATGATCCAACAACTATTGTGTCTCCTACATCTAAAGTTCCTCTTTGTACAAGCATTGTTGCTATTGAACCTTTTGCTTTATCTAATCTTGCTTCAATAACAGCACCCTTTGCTTGTTTATTTGGATTTGCTTTTAATTCTAATACATCTGCTTGTAATAACACCATTTCTAATAATTGATCTATATTTTCACCTTTTTTTGCTGAGATTGGAACAAAAATTGTATCTCCGCCCCATTCTTCTGGTACTAATTCATAAGTCATTAATTCTTGTTTTACTTTTTCAATATTAGCATCTGGTAAATCTATTTTATTTATAGCTACAATTATAGGTATTCCTGCTGACTTCGCATGATTTATAGCCTCAATTGTTTGTGGTTTTACACCATCATTTGCTGCAACTACTAATATTGCTATATCTGTAATTTGAGCTCCTCTTGCTCTCATCGCTGTAAATGCTTCATGTCCAGGTGTATCTAAGAAAGTAATTTCCCTATCATTTACTTTTACTTTATATGCACCAATTGCTTGTGTAATTCCTCCTGCTTCTCCTTCAATAACATTTGTCTTTCTTACAGCATCTAAAAGAGATGTTTTTCCATGATCTACGTGACCCATAACTACAATTACTGGTGGTCTTGTTTGTAAATCTTCTTCTTTATCTTCTGAATCATCAAATAATATATCTTCTTCTGTTACTTGCTCTTTTTTATGAGCAGTTATTCCAAATTCTTGAGCAATTAAATATGCTGTATCAAAATCAATTTCTTGATTTATTGTTGCCATTATTCCATATCCTAATAATTTTGTTATTACATCTGCTGTTGTTTTTTTAATTTCTGCAGCAAAATCTTTTACTATTATACTTTCTGGAATCTCTATATCGGTTAATTGGAATATTTTTTGTTTACTTACTCTTTCTTCTTGATTTTGATTTTTCTTCTTTCTTGATTTTCTTCTACGATCTGCTGATAGATCATAGTAATCAAACATTTCTCCATCTTGATCATCAAACATATTTGATAATCTATTTGTTTGTTTTAGACTTTTTAATTTTCCAGCGTCAAAATCATTTCCATTATTATTTCTTCTTGATTTTGATTTTTTGTTTCTATTATCATCAAACTTATTATTATTTTTCTGTTTATCAATGGTTTTATTATATTCTCTTACTGTTTCTTTCTCTAATGTTTCAATAGCCATAATATTTTTTATATTTTTTTCTATACCTTTTTCATCTAAAGGTTTTTTATTAAATCTATCGTTACTATTTCTATTATTAAATTTATTATTATTTTTATTATTAAAATTATTTCTATCAGATCTGTTGCTATAATTATTTCTATCTGGTCTCTTTTCTCTATTATTTTTGTTATCTTTATTATTTCTATTATTTATTTTTACTTGCTTATCTTCTTTTAATTCATTTTTTGATTTTGTTTCTGTAATTTTGTTTTTAGCTTCTACTTTTTTCACTTCTGAATCACTAACTTTTTCTTCTTTTTTTGTAGATTCAGATTTTTTTAATCCAAATAATTCACTTACAGTCATAGGTTTTGTTGGCTTATTTCTATAAACTATATTATAATTTTTGTCTTGTTTCCTTTCTACAAATCCAACATTACTATTTTTCTTTTCTTGTTTTTTTGTTTGTTCCTTTTTCTTATCTTGCTCTTCATCTTTAGAAATAATTACTTCTCTTCTTATAATAACAGGAGTATTTTCTTCTTTTTTATCTTTATTTGAATTTACTCTTTTTGTATTATTTTTTTCTTCTTTTTTTGCTTGATTAATATTTTCTTTTTTAGATTTTTTTAAAATTTGATTTTCTATTTTTTCTGCTTCTTCTCCCTCTACACTACTCACATGACTTTTAGCATCAATATTTAATTTTTTAGCTATTTCTAATACTTCTTTACTGGTTAAGTCTAATTTTTTTGCTATTTCATAAATTTTTATCTTACCCAATAAATTCACCCCCATTATTTATTTTTTTAATTTCATTAGCTATATTTATATCTTCAATTCCTAATATTGCTTTATTTGATTTACCAATTGTTTTACTTAATTGTTCTATATCTCCATCTATTATTATTGAAATATTATATTTTTCACTTAATTTTTTGAATTTATTTTTAGTTCTATCTGATGCATCTTTTGCGACAATTATTATTTTTACTTTTCTTTGCTTTATTCTATCTTCTACACTATCTGCACCAAAACTGATTTTTCTTGCTCTAGCTGATAATCCAATCAAACCTAATATTTTTTTATTTATCAAGAATCACACCTCTTAAATTTTCATAAATTTCATCTGATATTTTATAATCAAATACTTTTTCTAGTCTTTTAGATTTTATTACTTTTTCTAAGCATTTAATATCATCACATATATATGCTCCTCTTCCATCTGCTTTTCCTGTCCTATCAATGCTTATTTGATTTTTATTATTTTTTACAATCCTAATCAATTCTTTTTTATCTTTTTTTTCATTACATCCCATACATGTTCTTTGTGGTTGTCTTTTCATTTATTTGTCCCTCCTTTATTGTATGTTTCAACTAACTCTTTATGATGATTATTCCTTTTCTTCTGTTTCTGTTTCTTCTTTTGGAGTATTCATAATCATTTCTCTAAATTGTGTTTCTGATTTTATATCAATTTTCCAATTTGTTAATCTTGCAGCTAATCTTGCATTTTGTCCTGCTTTTCCGATTGCTAATGATAATTGATCATCTGGAACAATTACTTGTGCAAATTTTTCTTCTTCTTTTATATCTACTGCTAGAATTTGTGCAGGTAATAATGCTGATGCAATATATATTGATGGATCTTCATTCCACTCAATAACATCAATTTTTTCTCCATTTAACTCATTTATTACATTTTGAATTCTAACTCCTTTTTGCCCTACACATGAACCTACTGGATCAATGTTTGGATCCGGAGAATATACTGCTACTTTGCTTCTATTTCCTGGGTCTCTTGAAACACTTTTTATTTCTATTACTCCTTCGTAAATTTCTGGTATTTCGAATTCTAATAATTTTCTTACAAAATCAGGATGGCTTCTTGAAACTATTACTTGTGGTGCTCCTTTTGCTCCTTTTTCTACATCTAAAACATAAGCTTTTACTTTGTCATTTACTTTGTAATGTTCTGTTGGTATTTGTTCTTTTGTTGGCATTACACCTTCTAATTTTCCTAAATCCATAACTACAATATTATGATCTGCTTTTTGAATTAGTCCAGAAACAATTTCACCTTTTCTATCATTAAATTCTGTAAATATTATTTCTCTTTCTAATTCTCTTAATTTTTGAATAATTACTTGTTTTGCAGTTTGTGCAGCAATTCTACCAAAATTTCTTGGAATAATTTCTGTTTCTAAATTATCTCCATCTTTTAAATCAGGATTAATCTTTTGTGCTTCTTTTACACTTATTTGTATATCTTTATTTTCTACTTTTTTTACAACTTCTTTTACTGAATATACATGAGTTGCACCTGTTTTCTTATCCATTTCTACTCTTACATTTTCTAAAGAATCAAAATTTCTTTTATATGCAGTAACTAATGCTGTTTCGATAGATTCTAGTAAATATTCTTTTTTTATTCCTTTCTCTTTTTCTAATTCCTCTAATGCTAAAATTAATTCTTTGTTGTCAATTGCTTGTTCTTTCATTTTTCATATTCCTCCCTTTACCAATTATAAACTGTTTTTATTTGTGCTATATTTTTTCTTTCAATTAAAATATTATCATCTAATTCAATTTTATTACTATCAAATCTTTTTAAAATACCTTGATATTCTTTATTTTTCTTTTCATCTTTTTTAAATAATTTAATGTTTACCTCTTCTCCAATACTTTTTTCTAAATGTTTGTCTTTTCTTAAAACTTTCTCTACACCTGTAGACGATACTTCTAAAAAGTATTGTTCTTTTATATAATCAGCTTTATCTAAAAGTTCATTTATCTCATTATTTATTTTTTCACAATCATCTAAAGTTATTCCTTCTGGTTTGTCTATAAAAATTCTTAAAAAATAGTTTTTTCCTTCTTTTACATATTCTACATCATATAATTCATATCCAAAGTTTTCTATCTTTTCTTTTAATAGTTCTTCTACTTTATCTTCTATCTTTGACAAAATAAACCTCCTTTAATAATATTGAAGAGTGGGATTTGTTCCCACTCTTCTGTAGTTATCTTAGTTACTTTAATATTATATCCCGTTTTTCATAGAAATGCAAGCTTTTTATTGAAATTTATATAAAAATTAATTATCATAGATATATATAGATATATTTTATATGTTTTTTATAATCTTTTATTTATAAATAACTTAAAATACAAAATCCCGAATTTTATAAAGAATCCGAGATTTAATTTATTTTACATTATAATATTATTGACCCCAATTTACTGTAGCATCACAACCGTAGTTCCAATTTTCATCCCAACCTGATGGCATTTCTTCTTGTCTTAATTCTATATTAATTGTCTGTGTATTCTGCCACCCTTCAAATGCATATCCATCAATTGTTATTACACTGTTAGGTATAGTTATAGTACTTAAATTTTTACAATTACAAAATGCTCTCCAGCCTATACTTGTTACACTAGTTGGTATAACAATTTCTTTCAATGAGTAATCTAGTCCATGTACACCTGACCAAAAAGCATACATTCCTATTTCTTTAACTGTATTTGGAATTTCTATTTTTTTGACTCCTGTAAAAAATTCTCTTCCAACTTGTTCATCTCCCGGTTCGTCTTCAACTTTTCCCCTAATTCTTTGACATCTTGATGGTATTCTTACTTTTGTATAATTTGTTAAATTACTTTTATATCCAACAATTAAATTATAATCCTCTTCTCCTGGTGTATCACTTCCCCATTGAAAACAATCTTCTGGTGTTGCTGTTCTATCCCATTCATTTGAATCAAATGTAGGTTCTGATTCTAATTTTACTTCTCCATTTTCTTTTATTGTGACTTTTGTTCCATCTACTGTTACTGTGATAGGAAAGTTTTCTTGATTAATTGGATTTGGAATTAAACTTTTTTCTATTCCTTCTACTTTATTTAAGTTCTTTTCTAATTCATCATAATCTAACTCTCCATCTTCTCCTATACTTCCTGCTACTGCCATTTCTATTTTTTCATATGCTCCTGCTTTTGTTGTTTTTTCCTTTGATTCATTTGCTTTTGTTAATACTCCATTTTCTCCTGTTA
>CANRCM010000027.1 GCA_947629085.1 uncultured Clostridia bacterium | reverse complement strand
TCTCATACCTTCTTTTTACTTTTGTTTTTACTTTTTTATTTTATACTATTAGTTAGAATTTGGCAAGTAGTTTTTATCATAATATTTATTTAAATTTATAAACTTTTTATATATTTTAATATACTAACATATATAATGTATCACCTTCAAATATAATTTGATCTTCTGTAAATTCATTATAGTCTTTATCTAACATTTTTTCTGTATATATTCTTGTAGGCATTTTTACTCTTTCAAATTTTCTATCACAATAAAAATTCATTGCCTCTAAAATGCTCCATGAACATGCTAATTTTCTTTCTGTTAAAGATCCAATAGGTTTTATTCCAACAGCATATTGTTGAGGTTTTTTATCATAGACGTATGAAAATTTTGTTACTCTATTTCCTGTCGTTTTTTCATACTCTTCTAACTTATATTTTATTGTTTTTCCCATATTTTCTTCAACTCTATTTGATCCTATATGTTCTGTTATGTTTTGCATAATAAATATATTATTTATTATAAATGATAAAATTATAAATCCATAAATAAGATTTATTTTTCTTATATTTGAAATATTTGTACTTTGTACCAATAAAATTATTAGGGATGCACCCCAAAGCATTGTTAATGGTTCATTTACCCTTCCTGCTATTCCTGTATTAAATATAAACATTGGTACAATGCATATTACAAAAGATAAAATTATTAATAATATATATTCCATAAGTATTTCTTTTTTTGTCTTTAACGCAATTAATAAAATAAAACTAATTACTAAAATAATTGTATTTGTATGAGTTGGTAGCATATGCATAGTTTCATTCCATAATTCATCTAAATATTCTATAACTGTTTCTTGTCTTGTTGCAAATGCTTTTTCATTTTTAAAGTGTATTGTTCTATCTTGATCACTTTGTAATAATGTAGTTCCTATTTTCACAGCACTCCAAGAAATTCCTAATACTATTAAAACTATAACAGCTAATTTTATCATTTCTATTACAAACTCTTTTAGTTTGTATTTATATTCTCTTTTATCTTTAATTTGTTTTATTATATACAATAATACAGCAAGTATTGGAAACATATTTAATAAGCCTTGATATGATAAACCTGCTAATAATAAACATAAAAATATTTTTATATATTTATGTTTTGGTTTATCTATCATGATTTTTGCAGCTATAACATTAAATAATACTCCTAAACACATTACTGCAGATTCTGGAAATAATAAATATTCTAACGTAAATTGATTTAATATTAAAACAAAACAGCTTGCTAATAATGCTAATTTTATCGTAATTTTTTCTGGTTTTACTATTCCTTCTAATATTCTATTCATTATATAAATTGAAGTAGCAATAAATATAATCCCAATAAAATCCATTCCTATTATATAAATTGGAATTGGTATATTTAATATTCCTCCCAAATAACATATTATTGTTGAAATTAATCTGCCATCTAATAAAAAATATTCTGCTGGATATTTCATATATCCTAAATCATATAAAACGTATGTATCTGATGAATAATGCATTTGTAAAAAATTTTGACAAAAGAATATAGTTATAACAAATATTACTAAATATTTAATTGTATTTTCTTTATTTAATTGTTTTATTTTATTTAACATGTTTCCTCCTTTATATTTATCTTATATTATTTCTATATTTTTATTATTTTTCAATTATTATTGTAACTGGTCCATCATTTACTAGACTTACTTGCATATTAGCCCCAAAAATTCCAGTTTCTACTTTTATATCATTTTTTGCACATTGAGAGCAAAAATATTCATATAATTTTTTTGCTTGTTCTGGTTTTGCAGCTTCTATAAAAGATGGTCTATTTCCACTAGAGCAGTTTCCATACAATGTAAATTGAGAAATGATTAATAATTCTCCTCCTATATCTTTTAACGCTAAATTCATTTTTTCATTTTTATCTTCAAATATTCTTAAGTTACAAAGCTTTTTTACTAAGTAATCTGCCTGTTCTCTTGTATCTGTATGAGTAATTCCTAGTAAAACTAAAAAACCTTTTTCTATTTTTCCTTCTTTTTTTTTTTTCAACTTCTACCTTTGCATTTTTTACTCTTTGTACAATTATTTTCATCTTTCCAATTCCTTTTCTATTTTTCAATATAAAAGGCAGAAAAGAAATCTGCCTTTTGTTCTAATCATCTAAATTATTATTTTCTTTACTTTCTTCTTTTGTTGTTTTTTCTTTCTTTTCATCTTTTTTTTCTATTGATTGTTCTAATTTAATATCACTAGTAAATTCAATTTCTTTTTCTTCTACATCTTTTAATTTCTCTTGTTTTGTTCCGCAGTTTGGGCAATAATTTACTTGTTTTTCAATTTCTGCATAACAATTTGGACATTGTTTTTTATCTTTTAACTCTAAGCATTGTGTTAATAAATTATCCATTTCATCACTAAGGACATCTAACTCTGTACATTGTTCTTCTAATTCTTCTTTTATAGAGATTTCCTCTTCTCTGACATGTTTTTCATATACCTTTTTACCTATTTCTTGATAAATTGTATTTATTTTAGTTTTTAATTCTCCCATTCTTAATTTTAATTTAGTTTCTTTAGCAATTTTACCAGTTTTATCAGCTGTTATTTTATATGCTTCTGAAGCCTTTTTACCTATTACATCAAAAATTTCCATTTAAATTCAATCCTTTCTCTTTTAATATAAATAATTTTATACTTTATATGTATATTATTTTTCAATTTATTTGGATTTATTCACTTTTTCTATCTCTTGTCATTAAATCTTTGACTGCTTGTTCTGGTTTTAATTGTCCATATATTATTTCATATATAGTTTCTATTATTGGCATATATGCATTATTTTTTTTGCCTAATTCATATGCTACATCTATATTATCAATACTTTCTATTACCATTCCAACTTCTTTTTTAGCTTCTTCTAGAGTCTTTCCTTCACCAATTAATTTTCCTGCTTTTCTATTTCTACTATGTTCACTTAAGCATGTAACAATCAGATCTCCTAATCCACTTAGACCATAAAAAGTTTCTCTTTGTCCACCTAAAATTTCTCCAAGTTTTGACATTTCATTTAATCCTCTTGTTATAAGAGCTGCGAAACTATTGTCTCCTAATCCTATCCCTGCAGCAATACCTGCACAAAATGCTATAATATTTTTTAAAGCTCCTCCTAATTCTACTCCTTTTACATCTTTTGATGTATATATTCTCATTTTTTCTGACATAAAAGTATTTTGAATTAATTCTAAAACTTCTTCGTTTTTTGATGCTATAACTAAAACTGTAGGAATTCCTTGTGACACCTCTTCTGCATGACTTGGTCCGCTTAAAACTCCTATTTTTGCCGTTGGTAATTCTTCTTTTATTACTTCATCTAATGTTTTTAAACTTTCGCTCTCAAATCCTTTTGAACATATAATAACTGGCTTATCTCCGACATATCGTTTATATTGCCTAAATGTGTTCCTTGTAAACTTAGATGGTGTAACATGCAATATAAATTCTGCATCTTTTATTACATCTTCAAAGTCATTCGAGCATGTTATATTGTTAGGTACAAATATTTTTGGTAAAAACATACATTTTCTTTCTTCATTTATTAATCTTTTTTCTTCATTATCATAAGACCAAACTTTTACTTGATTACCTTGGTTTGCTAAATATATTGATAAAGCTATACCCCAGCTTCCACTTCCTATAACTGCTATTTTTTTCATACGTTTTCTCCTATCTTTTATTATGAGTTTAAAATATATTTTATTTCTTTATTTATTTTTTGAGCCTATTATATTTTCTCTTCCTTCATAAATTCTTTTTATATTTTCTCTATGATTAAATATTACTATTACTGCTAATATCACACTATATATAAAATATACATTACCACTTTTTCCATCAGTTAATACTGTATAATTTTCATTAATAAATAGTGTTAATACTGGAAATAGTATTGCAGCAGTACATGATCCTAAAGATACCATTCTTGTTAACAACATTATTACTAATGCAAATACTAAGCAAATTAATCCTATTTGCCAATTACTAATAAGTAAAACTCCTAATGAAGTTGCCACTCCTTTTCCACCTTTAAATCCAAAAAATATTGGAAAAGTATGACCTATTATAACCATTATTCCTGATATTTGTAACAATAATTCTTTATTTGTATCTTGTACTATTTTTCCTAATAATATTGCTATTCCTATTGATACAATTCCTTTTAAAATATCACATATTAAAGTGATTATAGCTGCTGTCTTTCCAACTGATCTAAGCATATTTGTACTTCCTGCATTTCCACTTCCTTTTTCTCTAATATCAAATCCAGCTATTCTTTTACTTATTATAACTGAAAAGTTAATGCTTCCTATTAAATATGAAATTATTCCTACAATAATATATAATATCATTTTTCTTCTCCTTTATTACTAAATTACATATTTTTTTCTGATCTTTCTCTTATAATAATTCTTACTGGTGTTCCTTCTAGTCCAAATTCTTTTCTTATTTGATTTACTATATACCTTTCATATGAAAAATGAAATAAATCTTTGTTGTTTACAAATATTACAAATGTTGGTGGTTTAGTTGAACTTTGAGTTCCATAAAATATTTTTAATCTTTTTCCTTTATCTGTTGGCGGTTGAACAATTGCGATAGATTCATTTATAACTTGATTTAATACAGAAGTTGATATTCTCATACTATTTTGTTCTGCTACATAATTAATTAATTCAAATAATTTATAAACTCTTTGACCAGTTTTCGCAGAAATAAAAATTATTGGTGCATAAGAAAGATATTTTAGTTTATTATAAATTTCTTTTTTATAATTTTCTAATGTTCCTGTTTCTTTTTCTACTTCATCCCATTTATTAACTACAATTATTACACCTTTTCCTGCTTCATGTGCTTCACCAGCAATTTTTGCATCTTGATCTGTTACTCCTTCTTTTGCATCTATCATCATTAAGCATACATCCGATCTTTCTATTGCAAGCAGCGTTCTCATTATACTAAATTTTTCTATTGATTCTTTTACTTTACTCTTTCTTCTTATTCCTGCTGTGTCTATAAATGTGTATTTCCCACTTTCATTTTCAAATTCAGTATCTATTGCATCTCTAGTCGTTCCTGCTATATTACTTACAATAGTTCTGTTTTCTCCAAGTATTTTATTTATCAATGACGATTTACCTACATTAGGTTTACCTATAACTGCTACTTTTATTATTTCATCATCATCTTCATTTTCTAACTTCTCTGGAAAGCTTTCATATACTTTGTCTAATACATCACCAATTCCTTGTGCATTTGCTGCTGATATTGGATATGGATCTCCTAAACCTAAATTATAAAATTCATAAGCATCATTTTTATCTTTATTAAAATTATCTGCTTTATTACATACTAGGACAATTGGTTTTTTAGATTTCTTTAACATTATTGCTATTTCTCTATCTGCAGATGTAATACCTTGTTTTATATCTGTTAAAAATATAATAACATTTGCCATTGATATTGCAAGATTGGCTTGATCTCTCATTTGAGATAAAATTATATCTTCTGATTCTGGTTCAATTCCTCCAGTATCTATTAATGTAAAGTTTCTCCCTCTCCAATTTGTTTCTGCATATATTCTATCTCTAGTTACTCCCGGAGTGTCTTGTACTATTGATATTCTACTTCCTGCCAAATAATTAAAAAATGTTGATTTTCCTACATTTGGCTTTCCGTATTATTGCTACTATTGGTTTTGACATTGATTAATTAGAGATGTCTTTTCCATCTCTTTCTCCTTTCATTTTTGATAGATATAGTATATCATATCTTTATATCAAATAACAAGAAAAAATAAACTAATTATAAAAAAATCATGTTTAGAATTTTATTCTAAAATTTAAAAGATAGTCCTATAAAATATTTATAATGATATTTTATAAAACTATCTTTTTTTATTATATTTATATTTTTACTATTCCACCAATTATTTTGCTATCTGATGTATATGACATTAATTTAGCTCCTCCAGAAACTACAATTATATCTCCTTTTTCTAAAATTTCTTTATTTTGTAATTTATTAATTCCTGCTTCAACTGTTTTATCAACAGTTTCTTGTTTCTCAATATAAATTGGTGTAACATTCCATACAATTGATAATTGGTTAAAAGTTCTTTTATTATCTGTTATTGCTAAAATTGGGCACGCTGCTCCTAATCCAGCTAATCTTCTTGCAGAATCTCCAGAATGTGTGTAACAAACAATTGCATCTGCTTCCATATTCATAGCTGTAACACATGTTGAATATGCTATTTTTATTTCCATATCACTCAAATCGATATTTTCGTTCATTCTAAATCTTTTCCAATAATCTATTTCTGGTTCTACTCTGTTAGCTATTTTTACCATTGTTTTAACACATTCTACAGGATATTTTCCCATTGCACATTCTCCAGAAAGCATAATAGCACTTGTTCTATCATATATAGCATTTGCTACATCACTTGCTTCTGCTCTAGTTGGTAATGGATTATATGTCATAGATTCTAACATTTGTGTAGCTGTTATAGCTGGTTTATTTGCTTTATTTGATAATTTAATGAATTTTTTTTGCATAACTGGTGGCTCTGTAAAATCTGTTTCTGTTGCCATATCTCCACGAGCAATCATTTGAACATCTGCATTTTCAACGATTTCCTCCATGTTTTCTAAGCCTTCAACATTTTCTACCTTTGTTATGATTTTAATATCTTTTCCACCATTTTCATCTAATACTTTTCTAACTTCCTCAATATCATTTTTATTTCTTGTAAACGACATTGCAACATAATCATATCCATGTTCACAAGCTGTTTTTAAATCATCAATATCTTTTTGTTTTAAAGCTGGAAGTCTCACAGCTGTTCCTGGTAAGTTTATAGTTTTTCTACTTCCTAATCCATTTCCATGTACTACTGTACAAATAATATCTTTATTAACAATTTCATCTACCACTAATTCAATAGCACCATCGTCTATTAATACTTTTGCTCCTGGTTTTAAATCTTTATATAATTCTTTATATGTTACAGATACTTTGTCTTTATCTCCTATTATATCTTCATTAACTAATGTGAATTTTTGACCATCTTCTAATTTTATTTTGTCATTTTTTCCTGTTACTAACATTCCTGTTCTAATTTCTGGTCCTTGCATATCAAGAAGTAATGCAACTGGTATATCCATTTCTTCTCTTAATTTTAATATTGTTTCTGTTTTTTCGGATTGTTCTTCCCAACTACCATGTGAATAGTTTATTCTTGTTACATTTAATCCAGCGTTAAATAATTCTTCTAATTTATTTTCACTTGCAGGGCCTATTGTTCCTACTATTTTTGTTTTTCTTAAATTTTCTTTCATTTGAATTTCCTCCCTTTTTTGAAACCGCTTTTTATTATAACATAATTTTTTTACAAATTTCAAGATTTTTATTAATTTTTTTACAAAATTTTATGTTTTTATGATTTTTCCATTATTATATTAGTTTTAACATTATTTACTAAGAATATACTATAATAAAAAGTCTTATACATTTGTTGTATAATGACTTTTTATATTTTTATATTATATTATATTTATTTTTTTAAATATTTGACATATCCATCTTTGTTACTTTCTACTATTTTATAATTTTCTGTTGTATAACTTCCTATTTATGTTATATATTCTTTTATATATATTTTTCTTCATAACTTACTGAATCTCCCTCTTATCTTTTTCTTACAAGTTTTGGAGCAATTATTAGTGAATCTATAGTTATTTCTTTTAGTTCAGAGTAAGATAGAAATGTATGTCCTCCAAAACTTTCTATATTTTTCCCAACTTTAATACTTTTAAATTTTTACAATCAAAAATTCAATAATAAGAAAAATGACAGAAAACATATCCTAATAATAGGTTGATTTTTGTCATTTTTTCTTTATATTATTTTACTTTTCTAAAATTATAACACTATGAATCACTTTATCTTCTTCATCTGTTATAGTTATTATATTTTTATTGTTTTGTTTTTTATATTTACAGTTTATAGTATCACCTAATTTAATTTCTTTTTTATAGGTTATTCGTATATTATTAAAAGGTCTTTGCTCATATACTTCTTCTGGCAATACTTCATATGCTAAATCTAGATAATATAAATTATGCATATGAGAATTTAAATCTATATCTTTTCTCATTACTGTATATGGCATAGTTAAATCAAACTCATCTGGTATATTTATTCTTTTTAACTTTTCATTTAAAAATACTTCTTTTTCCTCTGGTCTATATTTATTTATAATATTATCTGTCATTCTATAAAGATTACCATTTTCTACATTTATTAAAGCCCACTTTGATGTTGCAATAACGCATAAATTATTATTGTCATCAAAGATTTCATAATCGCGGTATGTAAAAAATTTTTCCATATTTCTTCCCCAAGTATTAACTGTTAAAGTTTGTCCATACATGGGTCTTTTTAAAACTTTTAGTTTCCAATCTAGAATTATCCACGTTAGTTTTGTATTCTCAATATCTAAAGCTCCAAATCCCACTTCATCTGAATGATATGATCCTATATTTTCTAACATCTCTAATATTGATTTATTTTTTATTGTATTATTTTTACCAATATCTTTTATACCTGTTTTTACTTTTTGTGTAAATATCATTTTTGCCTTCTTTCTATGTTTATATTGTTATATTAATTAATATCCTGGTTTTTTTAATAATTTAAACATATTCTTTTTATATTCTTCTACACCTGGTTGATTAAAAGGATTTACTCCTAAAATGCTTCCTGATATAGCACATGCTTTTTCAAAGAAATAAATTAATTGTCCTAAATTTATTTCATCTAATTTATTCATTATTATTTTTATATTTGGAACATCTCCTGTTACATGAGCTTTTATAGTTCCTTCCATTGCCTTTTTATTGACATAGTCTAATGTTTTTCCTGTTAGATAATTTAATCCATCTAAATTATCATCATCAGAATTTATTGTTATGTCTGAATTAGGATTTTCTATTGAAATTACTGTTTCAAACAAGCATCTTCTTCCTTCTTGTATATATTGTCCCATAGAATGTAAGTCTGTTGTATTATCAACTCCTATTGGAAGAATTCCTTTTTGTTCTTTACCTTCGCTTTCTCCAAATAACTGTTTCCACCATTCTGTAAAATAATGCATCTTTGGTTCATAATTAGTTAATATTTCTGTATTTTTATATAATTTGTATAATATATTTCTTACAACTGCATATTGATAACATTCATTATATTTTAAATTTGGATCATCATATCTATTTTGTGCTATTTTTGCACCCTCCATTAATTTATCAATATCTATTCCTGCTACCGCTATAGGAAGTAATCCTACTGCTGTTAGAACAGAATATCTTCCTCCTACATTATCAGGTACTATAAACTGTTCATAACCTTCCTTCTCGGCAAGTGTTTTCAAAGCTCCTTTTTCTTTATCAGTTGTTGCATATATCCTACTTCTAGCCTCATCTATTCCATATTTATTTTCTAATATTTCTCTAAAAATTCTAAATGCAATTGCTGGTTCTGTTGTTGTTCCTGATTTTGATATTACATTTACAGAAAAATCTTTATTTCCTATATAATCTATTAATTCATTAATATAATTTGAGCTTAAATTATTTCCCACATACAACACTTGTGGATTTTTTCTTTTATTTACTGATAAATAGTTATCAAAAGATCCTGTTAATGCTTCTATTACTGCTCTTGCTCCTAAGTAAGATCCACCTATTCCTATTACTACTAATATATCAGACTCTTTTTTTATTTTTTTCGCTGCTTTTTTTATTCTTTTAAATTCTTCTTTATTATATTGTGTTGGTAAATCAAGCCATCCTACAAAATCCTTTTCATTATTAGCTCTTCTATGTAAATCTTTATGAATATTTTCTACTTCAGCTTTATACTCCATTATGCTTTTTTGTGTAACTCCAACATTTTTAAGACTTAAACTAATATCAGACATAATACTCCCTCACTTTTCATTTGAATTTTATAACTACATTATATATAACTTTTTATTTCATTTCAATACTTCATCCATAACTTTAGCTAAATATTTCATACTAGTTAGACATTGTTCTAATGTATTTCCAGTAGCTCCAACTTCTATTATGCTTGCATATTTCCCTGTATGTTGATTATATCTAGATTTTGTAAGTGTAATTGGTTTAAATAGTCCTGGATACATTTCTTCTGCTTTTTGTTGGATTTTTACAGCAAACTTTAAATTTTGATTCCAATTTGGATGCCATAGACCTCCTTCATCTGTTCCTATTACAAACATTATTTGTGCTGCCTCATCATTATCTCCTATCTTTACAGTAGGAGCATAATCACTTCTACTGCCTATTGCATCTCTATGTATATCCATTATAATATCTGATGGATTATCTTGCAATATGCTCTCTACTGTAGCTAAAGATCTAGTATATGAACCATTATATGATGGATAATCATGATAACTTGTATTATGTATTACATTATAATTATAACTTTTTAACTGATTTTCTAACTCAGTTCCAACTCTTATTACTGAAAAATTCAAATCAGTTGTCCTAAATGTACCAGTTGGTATGTAGCTATAAGCGTCACTTGAAGTATAGCTTTCACAACTATGAGTATGAAATAAAATTATATTTTTATTTTCTATTGTAATATTAGGATTTAATACTTCATCTGTTAATTCATATGTTGTTTGATTCTTTATTTTTACATTACCATATTGTCTATTTGCATTTTCAGCTATTGGATTTTTAGTAATTATTTCGGTTGATAGACCGGTTTGAACTTTTTCTGCGTTATCTTTCTCTTCTTTTTTGCTTGTTTCTGATACTTCTAAAGTCTCATTATTATTTTCTTGTATTTTATTTTGGTTATCAATGTCTTTTATAGATGCAATCTGTGTTTTTAAAATATCCTCTAATATATTTACATTTTTATATATTTTTTCTGTTTCATTATTACTATCTACTTTCGGTAAAACCTGTTCCATACTGTATACCATATTATTGTTAGATAAAGAAGATATTTCTGATTGTATTTGTGTAACTATTTTTTTATTTTCTTTTCCTTTTTTAAAATTTTTTGAAATTGTTATTATAGTAATTATTACTATCATTAGTCCTATTATGAATTTAAAAATATCTTTGGCTTTTAATACTGTAACATTAAACATTTATTTCTCCTTATCTTAGGTTTATTATATTTATATATATTCAAAAACATTATAAATATTACTTAAATTTTATAAATGTACCTTTTGAAATAAACATATAATGTTCATATTTTTATTTTTATATTTATTATAAAAAAATTATATTAGCTAATTTTATAGCTAATATAACTTTTTTCTTATATTAAACATTTCTCCAGAACCAGTCTAAACTATTATCGATACTTTTTTTACCTTTTTCTTTTGCTTCAATGTCATCTACCCATAAATATGAGAAAAATGTTATAAAAATAAATATAAAATCTATCACTATACATCTTGATAGCGTTGGCAATAATACATTTTGCTCTTCTGTCAATGTGGCAATTTGCACTACATGAACTATTAAGATTATCAAGTAAGCTAAAAGTGCAATCGCGCTAATAAAGCTCTTTTTCTCTTCTTGTGATAAAAATATTAAAAGTACTGTTGCTATTAGCATTAATAATAAAGTCAAGGTATTTGATATATCAAAAAAATACATGATTATTCCCTCCATCTCTTCTTTTGTTTTTATATATAAACTATATCACTAATTTGATTTTTTATCAACAAATTAATATTACTTTTATATTACAGTTTTATTACATATTGTTAATTTATAAATTTTTATTTTAATTTTTCTTGAATTAATTTTGCCATCTCTTCTGCTTTTTTAGTAATATATTCTTGATTTTCTCCCTCTATCATTACTCTTACTAATGGTTCTGTACCAGAAGCTCTTATTACTACTCTACCATTTCCGGCAAATTCTTTTTCTAATTTTTCAATAGCATCTTTTATTTCTTTATTTTCTTGATAATCATATTTTTTATCTGAATTTACTTTTGCGTTTACTAATATTTGTGGATATAATTTTATTTCTTCTCCTAATTCTGATGCTGTTTTATTTTCTTCCAATATAGTTTTTATTAACATTAATGATGTAAGTATTCCATCTCCTGTTGGATTATAATCTAATAATATTACATGTCCTGATTGTTCTCCTCCTAAGTTAAATCCTTCTTTTAGCATTTCTTCCAAAACATATCTATCTCCAACTTTTGTTTGAATTAATTCTAATCCATTATCTCTTGTATATTTGTTTAATCCTAAATTACTCATTACTGTTGCTACAATTGTATCTTTATTTAATTTACCTTTTTTTCTTAAACTTTGTGAAATAATTGCAAGTAATTTATCTCCATCAATTTCATTTCCTTTTTCATCTATTGCTAAACATCTATCTCCATCTCCGTCATATGCAACACCTAAACTTAGTTTGTTTTCTATGACAAATTTTTTTAATCCTTCAAGGTGTGTAGAACCACATTTATCATTTATATTTACTCCGTTTGGATTATTATTTATAATTTTATATTTTATCCCAAGCACATTGAATACTTTTTCTGCAACTTTATATGTTGCACCATTTGCTGTATCTAATCCAACGATAAAATCATCTTTATTATATTTGTCAATTTCATCATCAAAATTTTTTCTAAAGAAATATACATATTCATCTACTAAATCAAGAGCATATTCTGATGTTCCTATTTTATCAGCTACGGCTGTCAATTCATCTAATTTACCAGATTCCATTATTTCTTCTATTTCCTCTTCTAATGCGTCTGGAATTTTCATTCCTTTATTACTAAAATATTTAATTCCATTAAATTCATATGTATTATGTGATGCAGAAATTACTACACTTGCATCTGCATTTAATTTTCTTGTTAAATATGCAACAGCTGGAGTTGGTAGAACTCCTAAAAGTTTCACATTCGCTCCATAACTTAAAAATCCTGCTACCATAGCACTTTCAATTAATGTTCCTGATATACGTGTATCCCTTCCAATTAATATTATTGGTGCATGGTCCATATGCTTAGAAAGTACATATGCCCCTGCTTTTGCTACTTTATAAACCAACTCTGGAGTTAGTTCTGTATTTGCAATTCTTCTAATTCCATCTGTTCCAAAATATTTTCTCATAAAAACATCTTCTTTCTTTTTGATTATATTATATTTATAACTTTATATTATTTACATCTTATCTGGCATCTGCATTCCAAGTAAACTAGAACCTTGTTTTAATATTTTTCCTACAGCATATGTTAAATAAATTCTTGCATCTTGTAATTTTTTATCTTCATTTATAATTTTACTCTCATTATAGAAACTACTAAATGCTTTTGATAAATCTAATAAATATCTTGTTAATAAAGCCGGCTCTTCTTTTTGTGTTACTTGTTCTAGTACTTCTTCAAAACAACATATTAGTTTTAGTATTTCTTGTGAATATTCATCTGTTAATTTTTCAAAACTTATTTGTTCTATTTTTGGTAAGCAATTTACTTTTTCTAAAACACTTTGTGTACGTACATATGTATATTGTACATATGGTCCTGTTTCTCCTTGAAAGTTTAGTATTGTATCCCAGTCAAAGATTATATCTTTAACTCTGCTTGTTGATAAGTTATTAAATATTACTGCTCCAACTCCAATCTTCTTTGCTATTTCAGCTTTATTCTCTAAGTTGGGATTTTTTTCTGTTATTATTTTTTCTGCTCTTTCTATTGCTTCATTTAACAGGTCTTCTATTTTTACTATATTACCTTCGCGTGTTGACATTCTTCCTGATGGTAATAAAACCATTCCATATGATACATGCTCTAGTCCTTTTACATATTTTTCATCTATTCCTAAAAATTTAGCTACTGCAAATACTTGTTTAAAATGTAATACTTGTTCATATGATGTTACATACAATGCTTTATCAAAATCATATGTTTTTGCACGATACATTATTGCTGCTAAATCTCTTGTCGCATATATTGAAGAACCATTTGATTTTTGAATTATGCAAGGTGTATCTATTCCTTCATCTTCCAATTCAACTATTCTTGCACCTTGTGAATCTGTTAACTTTCCTTTACTATCTAATATATCTATTATTTTACTAGCTTTTGGCGCTATGAATGCTTCTCCATCCCATGAATCAAATTTACTTCCTAACAAGTCATATATTTTTTGAAACTCTTTTATACTTACTTTTTTAAATCTTTCCCATAATTCTACGCAGTATGGATCTCCTTCTTCTAGCTTTTTAAAATTTTCTCTACAAGCTTCTAAAACTTCTTCGT
>CANRCM010000026.1 GCA_947629085.1 uncultured Clostridia bacterium | reverse complement strand
GTGTTCTAATGGTGCAGATGGCCGGAATCGAACCGGCACGGTTTATTCAACCGCAGGATTTTAAGTCCTGTGCGTCTACCAGTTCCGCCACATCTGCATTTATGTATGAACTGGCTATCTATTTACGACAATTGCTATTATAATATGAAGTTTTTATTTTGTCAATATAATTTTCAATTTTTTTCTAATTTAAAAATCGTATTAGAAAAATTATCCTAATACGATTAATATCTAATCTGATGTGCCTGTACCATCAAATGGTATAAATTTATTTACTATACTCTCTTGAGATACATCATCTGCTCTAAACATTTTATAAGATGTATTTATCTTATTCTCTACTAATTGTTCTACTTCTTCTTGACTTGCATGTTCTGCCAATACTAATTCACTAACTAATATTTGTTTTGCATTATTTAGCATTTTCTTTTCTCCTGTAGAAAGACCTTTTTCTTTTTGTTTAAAACTTAAATTTCTTACTACATCTGCAATTTCATATACATCTCCACTTTTCATTTTATCCATATTATCTCTATATCTCTTATTCCAATTTTTATCCATTGCAGTTTCATCTTGTTCTAGTACTCCAATAACTTTATCTGCTGAACTTTTGTCTATTATGTTTCTTACACCTATTTCTTCTGCCTTAGCAGTTGGTACCATTACCTTTACTTCCCCAGGCATTCTTAATATGTAATAAGATTGTTTCTCCCCTAAAATATCTTTTTCTTCTATTGAATCTATTACCCCAGCTCCATGCATTGGGTATACAATTTTGTCTCCTACATTAAACATGTAAGTCAACTCCTTCCAGTATTTTATATTTTCGGCGAAAAAAGATAATAAAGTTATGTAAAATTTACTTTAAATAACTTTATTGGATTTTTTAACCATATTTATTATACAACAAAAAAAGGTAAAAGTCAAAGCTTTTTCCTTTTTTTGTTATGTATATTTCTCTTGTTTCAGTTGTTACTCTAAGAAAAAATTTTTTTATTTTTTATTTTATAGTTTATAATATAACTATTTGTTAGTTGATCCAAATCCGCTTATTCTTATTCCCTCTGCATTATCATCATCTGTTACTAAGTACTTTTGAAAAATTGCTTGTCCTATTGCTTCTCCCTTTTTTATTTCTATATCTTCATCCTTTATGTTATAAAAAGCAAACATAAAATGGCCATCATTATCAGGATTTTCATAATAATCTTTATCTATTACTCCAACACTATTTGCTACAATTAACCCCTTTTTCTTTGGATTAGAACTTCTATTGTATAATAATAAAACTTCATCATCTTGCATATATGCTTTTAATCCAGTTTTTACTAATGTTGGATTTTGTCCCTTTTTAAAACTTGGTATAACTACATCTTCTGCTGCTTCTATATCATATCCAGCTGAATATTTTGTTTTCCTAATTGGTAAATTTATTTGTTTGTTTTCAAATCCTTTAGCTACTTCAAATCCTCTTATTTTTTCCATCTTTTATCCCTCTCTCATTTAATTTCCTTCATATTTTTTCATACTTAATAGAAAAAGTCAATAGTAAATCTATTTAAATATTATTTATGTTTTATCATTATTAATTTTTATAAACTTTAGTTAACTTTCATATCTTTTTTTCTTCTATATCTTTAATAAACATATCTTTTATTTCTAAAGGTAATAATAATATTTTTTTTATGTCTTCTCTTTTTATAATTTCAGGTAAATAGTTGCCACTATCAATATATTTTGGATCGTTATTAAACTCTGGACCATCTCCTGTTCCAAACTGTCCACTAATATATTCACATAAATAAAAAACTTCTTTTTGATTAAATTTATCTGATTTTATTTCATATAACTTTTTTATTACTTTTACATTTATTCCTAATTCCTCTTTTATTTCTCTGATAGTCCCCTCTTTCAAAGTTTCACCTTTCTCTAATCCTCCTCCTGGAAATGTATAATATTCTTTATAGTCTTTTCTCTTTAACACGTTTGTTCTATGCATAATAGCAAATCCATCTTCAATAGGAATTATTCCTGCAACTCTTATTCTTTCCATAATTACATCTCCTTTTCATATTTAATTTATATTTCTATATTATATAATATTTAATCATTTTATTTACGATTTTAAATATAAATAACTCATAAATTATATACTTAATCTCTAATTTTACTCTGATTTATATCTCTTTATAACGTATCCTTATTATAACATCATAAGATTTGTTTTTCAATAAATTAATATTTTATACTTTTATTCTTAATATTTTAATTTTTTTATTCTATTTTGTTTCAAATATGAAATTTAGTGGTATAATTTAAAAGAAAATGATACAAAAGAATGGAGATGTTTTAATTGCAAAACACAAAAAGTAAAAAAGAAGAAGTTAATGTAAAAAAACTATACGGAAAAGAATGTACCCTTTCTAAAAATGATTTCATTAAAGAATTTAATGTAGATGAACATGGACTTTCTTCTGATGAAGCTGAACAAAGAATACATAAATATGGTTTTAATGAAATACATGGTATGAAACAAAAAAAATGGTATAACTATTTTCTAGAAAGCTTATTTAGTCCATTTAATAGTATTTTACTTCGGAATAGTCGCTATTTTGTTTTATACTGATGTGTATTTACAAGAAACTCCAAGTTATGCAAATATTATAGTTATTTTTATTTTAGTAATAACAAGTACTTTATTAGAATTTTTCGAAGAATTTCGTTCTAATAAAGCTGCTCAAAAATTAAAAGAGTTGGTTGCTACAACTACTACCGTCTTAAGAAATGGTAAAGAAATTCAGATTCCTGTAAAAGAAATTACTTTGGGAGATATTGTCGTCCTATCTGCTGGTAGTATGATTCCTGCTGATTTAAGGGTTTTAGAATCCAAAGATATATATGTTAGTCAATCCTCTTTAACAGGTGAATCTGATGCTGTTAGAAAATTAGTATCTTCTACATTAAGTATGGACGAACTTGATAATATATCTGATTTAGACACTATTTGTTTTATGGGGACAAATGTAATTAGTGGTTCTGCCAAATGTGCTGTAATAAAAACTGCAGATAGCACTTATTTTGGTAAAGTTGCTCACACTATAACAGATGGTAAACCCAAATCTTCTTTTCAAAATGGAATTCAAAATATTAGTAAATTATTAATTAAATTTATGCTTGTTCTAACACCAATTGTATTTATCTTAAATTCTTGGAAACACTCAATATTAACTGCTTTTACTTTTGCAGTTGCAATAGCAATTTGTATTACTCCCTTACTTCTTCCTGTCATATTATCTTCAAGCTTATCTAAAGGTGCTGTAAAAATGTCAAAAAAGAAAACAATAGTTAAAAAGCTTGATTCTATTCAAAGTTTTGGCGCTATGAATATTTTATGTACAGATAAAACAGGTACATTGACAGAAGATAAAATTGTACTTGAAAAATATTTAGATATTCATGGTAATGAAGATTTAAGAATTCTTAAGCATGCATTTTTAAACTCCTATTTTCAAACTGGTTTGAAAGGAAATATAGATGAAGCTGTTGTAAAAAGAGCATTAGAAAATAATATGTCATCATATATTGATAAATACAAATTAGTCGATGAAATTCCATTTGATTTTACACGTAGACGTTTATCTGTAATTGTTACTGATGGAAATAAAAAGCAAATGATTACTAAAGGTGCTGTTGAAGAAATATTAGAACTTTGTACTATGGTTGATTATAAAGGTGAAGTTTCTCCTATTACTAATAAAATTAAAGAAAATATAAAAGAAATTTCCAAAAATTTAAACAAAGATGGATTAAGAGTTGTTGCAGTTTGTCAAAAGAATAATATTAGAGATACAAATATTTTTGATATAAGTGATGAATCAAATATGGTACTTTTAGGATTTATAGGATTTTTAGATCCTCCTAAAGAATCTGCAAAATCAGCAATTGAAAATCTTAATAAATCTGGTGTTAGAGTAGTTGTATTAACAGGAGATAATCTTGAAGTCACAAAATGTATTTGTCAAAAAGTCGGTATTAATTCTAAAAATATTATTACTGGAAATCAAATTGAAAATCTTCCTGATAATGGAGTTATTAGATTATTAAAAAAGACTAATATTTTTGTTAAGCTTTCTCCTATTCAAAAAGCAAGAATTGTAAGACTTTTAAAAGAATCTGGAAATGTAGTAGGATACATGGGAGATGGTATTAATGATGCTCCTTCTCTTACAAATTCTGATGTTGGTATCTCTGTTGACACAGCAGTTGATATTGCAAAAGAATCTGCAGATATTATTCTTTTAGAAAAGGATTTACATGTATTGTTAGATGGTGTAACAGAAGGAAGAAAAACTTTTGGAAATTTAATGAAATATATAAAAATGGCAACTAGTTTTAACTTTGGAGAAGTTATGTCTGTTATTATTGCAAGTGTTCTTTTACCCTTTCTTCCTGAAACACCTATTCAATTATTAGTTGAAGGATTACTTTATGATTTTGGACAATTGACCCTTCCTTTTGATAATGTTGATAAAGAATATTTACGAAAACCTAGACAATTTAACTTAAAAAGTTTAAAAACTTTTATGCTATTTATGGGACCTTTAAGTTCTGCTTTTGACTTAATAGTTTTTGCTTTTCTATGGTTTGTATTCAAATTAAGAGACCCTTCTCTTTTCCAAACTATATGGTTTACTTATAGTATTGTTTCAAATCTTTTAGGAATGCATATTATAAGAACAGCAAAGATACCATTTATTCAAAGTAATGCAAATAAAATGGTATACTTCTCCTCTATATTACTTATAATTGTAGGAATAGTTGTCCCATTTACTTGGCTTGGAAATTTAATTGGATTAGTTCCTATTCCATTTGCTTATATGTCAATTATTATAGGTGTTCCTATTTTATATTGTTTTGTTGCTTTATTTGCTAAAAAAATTTATACAAAAAAATATGGAGAATGGATTTAAAAAATAGAGAGTTAACTCTCTATTTTTTATTCTTTAATCTTTACTTGTTCAGGTCCTAAAATTCTTTGGAATATTTTTTTGATTTCTTCTGTTAAATAAATTTGTCCACATGATTTATATTCTTCTCCTACTTTTACTTCAACATTTATATTATTTTTGTCCCCATTAAAATATCTTATTGCACCTCTTAATTTTTGTTTTTCTTCTTCAGAAGCGTTTGTTATATCAAGTACAAATATTTTTTTCTTTTGCTCTTCAAAGTCCTTTATATTATCTGCAATAATAGTTGTTGTATCTTCTTCTCTTATACTTAATCTTCCTTCTACTATTACAATATTTTCCTCTACTAAACTTTTCCCAGCTTTTATATAAGCATTTTCAAATACTATTATTTCTGCGCTTCCATATATATCTTCTATTGTAACAAAAGCCATAATTTTATTGTTTTTTGTATATTTCTTTTTTATAGATGTTATTAGCCCTGCATATTTTACTTTTTGTCCATCCTGATATTTTTGTCCTGACTCCTGTTTCAATAATTCAATATCTGCACTATTTAAATTAGATGACATTTGTTGTTCATCAATCTTTCTTAATTGAATTGTATCAATATTAGTCGTAGCTATAATCTGATTTCTTAATTTTTCCAATGGATGACCTGAAATATATATTCCTAGCATTTCTTTTTCAAGCGATAATAATTCTTTATTTGGTAATTCTTCATGCTCTTCAAAACTATACTTTATTTCATTCAATTCTTGTTTTCCCTCTTCTGTTCCTAAATCAAACATTGATACTTGTCCTTTAAAAGCTTTTTTCTTTTCACTTTGAATTGAGTCTATAATAGATTCAAAAGATGCAAGCAATGTACTTCTTGTTTGTTTAAATTCAGAAAATGCACCTGCTTTTATTAAACTTTCAATACACTTTTTATTTATCGCTTCATTTGCTATTCTTTCACAAAAATCTGTAAATCCTTTGTAAAGCCCATTTTGTTCTCTTTGTTTGACAATATGATTAACTGGCATTATACCAACATTTTTTATACTTCCGAAGCCCAAATCTTATTTTTCCAATTCTATCTTTATTAAATCTATCATTCGTGTCTTTTTCAACATCCTCTACTGTAAATTTTGTACTACTTTTATTAATATCCGGCTTTAAAATTTCTATCCCTAATGTTCTACATTCGTCAATATATTGTGGGATTTTATCTAAGTTTCCTAAAAAACTATTTAGTGTAGCTGCCATAAATTCTGCTGGATAATATGCTTTCAAATATGCTGTTCTGTATGCTACCACTGCATAACAAGCAGCATGTGATTTATTAAATGCATATTTTGCAAACTCTGACATTTCATCAAATATTTTATTTGCAGAATCTTTATCTATTCCATTTCTAACACAACCTGGAACTAATATATTACCGTTTTCATCTACTTGTCCATTAATAAAAATTTCTCTTTCTTTTGCCATTACATCTAGTTTTTTCTTACCCATTGCACGTCTTACTAAATCTGCTCTTCCGCAATGAATACCCAGCAAGTCTACGTACTATTTCCATTACCTGTTCTTGATAAACCATACATCCATATGTTACATTTAATATTGGTTCTAAACTTGGATGTGTATATTCATTATGACCTGGATGTAATTTGCCTTTTATATATCTAGGTATTTGATCCATTGGACCTGGTCTATATAATGATACTCCAGCTATTAAATCTTCCAAACAGTCTGGTTTTAGTTCCTTCATAAAGTTTGTCATACCTTGAGACTCAAATTGAAAAATGCCACAAGTCTTTCCTTCTTGCCATAATTTATAAACTTTAGGATCTGACATTTCTTTATCAAACTCTACATCAATTCCTCTATTTTGTTTTACTAAATCAATTGTATCTTGAATAACTGTTAGTGTTCTTAATCCTAAAAAATCCATTTTTAATAAACCTAATTCTTCTAATGTAGTCATTATGTATTGGGTTGAAATCTGATTATCACGTACATATAGAGGCACATACGTATCTACTGGATCTTTTGTAATAACTATTCCGCATGCATGTGTAGAAGCTTGTCTTGGCATTCCTTCTAGTCCCATTGCTATATCTAAGACTTTTCTAACCACTTCATCATTATCATATTTCTCTTTTAATTCTTTGTTTTGTTCTAAGGCTTTTTTTATTGTTATATGTAATTCATTTGGAATCATTTTTGCTAAACTATCCGCTTCTGAATATGGAACATCTAAAACTCTTGCAACATCGCGAATTACCATTTTTGCAGCCATCGTTCCAAATGTTATTATCTGTGAAACATGGTCATGTCCATATTTTTTTGATACATAATCTATAACATCTTGTCTATGTTCATAACAAAAATCAACATCAAAGTCAGGCATACTGATTCTTTCTGGATTCAAGAATCTTTCAAACAATAATCCATATTTTATAGGATCTATATCTGTTATTTCTATAGCATATGCAATAATTGAACCTGCACCAGATCCACGTCCTGGGCCTACCGGTATGTTATGTGTTTTTGCATAATGTATAAAATCCCATACTATTAAAAAATAATCGACATACCCCATTTTTTTTATTACTTCTAGTTCATATTTAGCTCTTTCTAATATTTCTTCGGAAGGATTTTCGCCATATCTATTTTTTATTCCATCGTCACATAATTTTTTGAAATAATCATAGTGAGTTGAAAACTGTTCTGGTACATCATAATTAGGAAGTATTGTATGGCCAAATTCAAACTCAACATTACATTCTTCTGCAATCTTTACTGTATTCTCAATTGCATCTGGAAATGCTTTGAAATATTCTATCATTTCTTCTGGTGATTTTACATATAACTCCTCAGTGTCAAATCTCATTCTATCTATATCGCTCATTCTTTTTCCTGTTTGTATGCATAATAATACTTCATGATTATATGCATCTTCTCTTTTTAAGTAATGTGCATCATTTGTTGCAACTAACGGAATATCTAGCTTTCTAGCTAATGCTACTAACTTTTGATTTGCTAAAACTTGATCAGCAATTCCATTATTTTGAATTTCTATATAATAATCTTTTCCGAATACTTTTTTATGCCATAATGCTATCTCTTCTGCTTTTTTGTTTTCACCATTTAATAGAGCTTGATTTACTGCTCCTGCTAAACATGCACTTAAGCAAATTATTCCTTCATGATATTTTTCTAACACTTCTAAATCTATACGTGGTTTATAGTAATAACCTTCAGTAAATCCAATTGAAACTAATTTACTTAAATTTTTATATCCTTGATTATTTTTAGCAAGTAGAATTAAATGACTATATTTGTTATCTATATTAGGTTCTTTATTAAAACGTGAATGTGGTGCTACATATACTTCACAACCAATGATTGGCTTTACGCCTTCAGCTTTACATGCTTTATAAAAATCGATTGCTCCATACATTACGCCATGATCAGTAAGAGCAATTGCGTCCATTCCCAATTCTTTTGCTCTCTTTGGCAAATCTTTTATTCTATTTGCTCCATCTAATAAACTAAATTCACTATGTATATGTAAATGCACAAAATTAGACATATCTTTTCCTTTCTTTTCTTTTTGGTGATTATATCATGTTTTACGCAAAATTACTATATGAATTTAAATTTCTTTTATACTATTTTAAAATTTCTTTTATCACATTTAGCATTTTGAAATTAATTAAACTTCAATTAATTCATAACTTTTATATCATACATTTCATCATACTTTATTAGTGCATTTGACAAGTTTTTTTCTTTTTGCTATAATCTTTTTTTGAAAGGAAGTAATGATAATGGCTTTTACTTTTCAAAGAAGAATTAATTATTATGAAACAGATCGAATGGGAGTTGTTCATCATTCGAATTATATTCGTTTTTTAGAAGAAGCTAGATGTAAAATGTTAGATATCAACCAAATGCCTTATTCTGCTTATGAAGAAAAAAATGTTATGATTCCAGTTCTTGGTGTAAATTGTGATTTTAAACACCATGTTAGTTTTGATGATATAATTGAAATAAAACCTTTTGTAAAATATTTTAATGGAGTTCGACTAACAATGGGATATGAGGTAACAAATAAAAAAACTGGAGAATTAGTTTTATTGGGAGAAACGAAACATTGTTTTACAGATAAAAATTTAAAACCTATCCGTTTACAAAAACAAATTCCTGATTTTTATGAAAAATTTAATAATTTAAAAAATTTATCAAATAATTAATATATTATTTTAATTTAAAAAGTTTTTTCTAAAAATATCTTTTATTTTATCATATTTTATGATAAAATATGATAAATTTTAGAGAATTTTATCAAAAGATAAGTTATTTAGGAGGAAAATTATGGAATTTAACAGATGTAGTAGATGTGGTAGTTTTTATATTTCTGAAGGAAATGTATGTCCAAAATGTAGTACTAAAGATGGTTTTGAATTTCAAACTTTTAAAAATTATGTTAAGGAAAATGGCTTAGATACTTCTCTTGATACTATTTCAGGAGCAACAGGTATTACCGTAAAGAATTTAAATCGTTTTTTAGAATATAATGAGTTTATAGATTATAAGAATTCCTTAAAAATTAGAGAAAAAACAGAAAATCCCCAAATCACTTTATAATTTCTGTGAAAGGATTGGTAAATATGAATAATGTTTTTGAAACACTTGAACAAAGAGAATATATAGAACAATTAACTCATCCAAAAGAAATTAAAGAATTGCTAAATGGTAAAGAATCTATTCCTTTTTATATTGGAATCGATCCTACTGCTGATAGCTTACATGTAGGGCACTTTGTTTCTTTAATGGTTGCAAGTCATTTACAAAAAGCTGGTCATAAACCAATTATTTTGGTTGGTGGTGGAACTGCAAACATAGGTGATCCTTCTGGCAAAACAGATATGAGAAAAATGTTATCAAGAGAAACTATTGATAATAATGTTAAATGTTTAAAAAAGCAAATTGAAAAATTTGTTAGTTTTGAAGGTGAAAATGCAGCAATTATAGTTAATAATGCTGATTGGCTACTAGATTTAAAATTTATTGAATTTGTACGCGATATTGGTAGTTTATTTTCTGTTAATAAAATGCTTGCTGCTGAATGTTATAAACAAAGATTAGAAACTGGTTTAACCTTTTTCGAAATGAGCTATATGTTAATGCAATCATATGATTTCTTATTTCTATATAATAATTACGGATGCAAACTAGAAATTGGTGGAAATGATCAATGGTCTAATATTATTGGTGGCGTTGATCTAATAAGAAAAATTGGTAAAGATGATTCTTTTGGTTTAACGTTTAAACTTCTTACAACTAAAGAAGGTAAAAAAATGGGTAAAACCGAAAAAGGCGCTTTATGGTTAGATTCTAAAAAAACATCTCCTTATGAATTTTATCAATATTGGCGAAACATTGAAGATTCTAGTGTTGAAATAGTTTTAAAAATGCTTACATTTTTACCAATAGATAAAATCGAAGAATTATCAAGTTTAAAAGACGAAAAAATTAATGATGCAAAAAAGATTGCCGCTTTTGAAATAACAAAATTAATTCATGGTGAAGAAGAAGCTAAAAAAGCTGAAGAAGCATCAAATGCATTATTTAATGGTCAGGGAAGTTTAGACAATATGCCTACTACAAAAATTAATAATACAAATATTTCAATTTTAGATGCAATAATTATTTGTAATATTGCTCCTTCTAAAGGTCAAGCAAGAACTTTAATAAATCAAGGTGGTATTTCTTTAAATGATAAAAAAATTATGGATGTAAATTATATTTTATCTGATTTTGATTTTAAAGATGGTTATGCTATTTTAAAAAAAGGTAAAAAGGTTTTTCATAAGCTAGAAATTTAAATATACTAAAAAGACATAATAAAGTAAATTATTATTCTCTATTATGTCTTTTTCTATTATCATAGTGTTTAGCAAAATAATTTTTTAATTTGCTAAGCATTTTATATATTTTCTTTTTTATACTAATTTTATCTGCTTTTTTCCACAATTTCTACAATATCTGTTACATATTTGCCTATAAGCGGAATATTTAAAGCTACGATTTTATTAAGAATTATTATAAGAATTGAAGTTATAACTGTAATTCCTATTCCTATGCCTATTCCTCTAAAGATTCCTGCCAAGAAATTTCTTACAATTATTTGTTTTTTACTTCCTAGCATATATGTTAATTCTTCAATATTTCCCTTTTCTAAAGTTTCACTTAATTTATCAATTGAATTATTTAAAATATTTACTTTTTTCTTCTTTATAAACATACTTGCCCCTACTATAAATAAAAATCCACTTTTATTTATAGTGGATTTTTTATCTATATTTTATTCATTTATTGTTGTATTATTTTCTTCAATATTTTGAATTTCTGAATTAATTTTATCTACAGTGTTATTTGTATTAATATCATCACTATTAGATTTCTCTAATTCTTCTTTCTTTTTATCTTCCTGTTCTTTTACTTTTTCTAAAGTATCAATTAATTCTTGGAGTTTTTTCACATCTTTTCCCATCATTTCCCAATCATTATTTTGATTTGACTCTGTTAAATTTTTATTTGCTTTTATAATTGCTTTTACTAATCCTTCTACATCATCAGTATTTTCTACTTCTATATCAACAGCATATTTAGAAAGTAAGTTTGATAATGCATTTTTTAAATTGTTTCCTATTGCAACTTTATTTCCAGATGCAACTATAATTTTCTTTAAAATTGGAACTTTTGATTCGTTCAACATTGTTTGATAAATTGGTTCTACATATAGTAATGTATTATCAATTGGAACAATTATCATTTCTTTTGTTATTTTTGTTCCTGTTACATTTAATGTATTTATTTCTGTTGAAATTGCTTCATCTTCTTCTATTTGTTTATCTAGTTGCATTGGTCCAACAATATTGCTATCTGCTGAAAATTTATAAAGTTTTAATTCATTTGCACCATTATTAGTAGTTCCTACTAAATAAGCTATAATGTTTTGTTTTTCATCAGGCGTATAAACTTGTACTAAACCTAAACTTTCACCCTCAGATGTTTTTAACATTGTATAGTATGGATCCATATATGTCCCTGTTGATTTTGTAGTGTTCACACTATTATATTTTGCTATATCCCATAAATCATCTGCTCTATATAGTACATCTGGTTTTATATTGTGATAAGCCTTTAAAATTTTAGATTGTACATCATATAAAAATTCTGGATATATAATATGACTTGATATATCTTCTGGTATTGATTCATCTAAGTATGCAAATAAATCTTTATATATATTTCTATATGCCATGGCTATTGGATCATTTCTATCTGTTATATAATATGTCATTGTCCCATCATAGCTATCTATTATTACTTTGATTGAGTTTCTTATATAATTTACTTTTTCTTTTATTCCATCATGCTCAATTGATGTATATTGAGAATATGGATAATTTGATGATACTGTATAAGCATCTAATACCCATACAATTTTTCCTTCTTCTGTTACAACTGTATATGGATTTTCATCATAAATTAAATATGGTAATGCTTTTTTTGCTCTTGTTCTTATTTCTCTATTAATTAATATTTTACTATCACTATTTATATCACTAGAAAAAGCTAAATTAATATCTGCTTTCTTTATTCCTAATATTAATTTATCTAAAAATCCTAATTTTAATCCTGCTTTTCCATTGTATGAGGTCTCATATTCTTTACCGTTTTCATCAGTATAATCATATTCTTTTTTATTTTTTGCATTTGTAACAACTGTATCTTTAGTTTGAGTTCCAAAATAAATACGTGGTTCATTAATTTTTATTTTTTCATCATTTCCAGATATTTCTTTTTGTACATATTGAACAGTTCCGTTCTCTGTGCTTTCTGTTGCTAATGATATTATTTCTCCCATTCCATGAGTACTTTCATATGTTTTATTATTATAGGTTCTTCCTGAGTTTACTATCTCTCTAGGCGCTGTATATACTAATTGCTCTTTGCCATTTATTTTATAATCATTTAAATTTATATTAGGATATTTAAACTGTCCTGTAACTGTTTGGCTATCTTCCAATGTTTTTGATATAACTTCCTTATTAATTACAGGAATATTGTTAATTACATTTTGGTTTTCATTTATTTCTTCCCCTGTTATTGTACCAGAATTTTCTAAATTTGCCTCGTCTATATTTAAGTTATAAGCATTTTTAGTATTTCTTATATTTTCTGCTATATATTGTTTTTCTTTATCTAATTCATTTGAATTAACAAAAATTAAATCAAATACTACCATTATAATAAATAAAACTACTAAATATCCTGGTATAATAGCAAGATTTTTTAATACTTTACTTGTATTTCCTTGTTTAAAATATTTTATTGCACGATATGCAAATATTATTATGACAAAAGCAAAAATAATATACCCCCATAACTTAATCGTACTTTCTGTCATTCCTGCTCCTACTATTTCTAAATCATCATTTATCGTTAATAATTTACCAAACATAGTATTTTGTGTATTTAATATTGTAAGTACAGCAATTCCTATAATTACGAATAATGCATTTCTTGTTAGTTTTTTCATAAATAAGCTTTCTTTGAGCATTTTTCCTTCAACGCCATCAAAATAGTGATTAAATGTTATTACATAGTATAGCGCCATATATAATGATAAAGTTACAAATAAAATTATAAAATATAGAACAAAAGCTTCTATTACTGGTTTTTGAAAAATATAATATGAAATATCTAATCCAAATATAGGATCTTGTATTGCAAATGATGTACCATTAAGTATTAACATTATTCTTTGTGTTACTGTTGATGACACTAAGAAACTTACTATTGCTGATATTACTAATGCTAAAGATTTATTTGGTAATTTTGGTATAACTTTATTTTCTCTTTCAAAAAATGGTTTTAGTCCTTTTTTTATCCCTCTATTCGTTAAATAAATAACACAATATAAAATAATGAAACTAATTGCCATTATACCATATTTATATACTAAATTGGTTTTAAATATATTAATATACTTTTCTCCTAATTCTAGATACTCTAAGTAACTTCCTCTTAATTCAATATAACTAACTGCAAAAAATAATATTAAAAATACTAAAACTAAAACTTTTCTTATTTTTTTACTTTTATTTTTCATATTTTTTATATCTTCTTTTTTAGATTTCTCTACTTTTAGTTCTTCTTTAGTTTCAATTTTTTTTGGTTCATTTGAATTTTGTACCTCCACAAATTTACCTCCTTTTTATTTAAATAATAGCTTTTACAAAATCTTCTGCATTGAAAATTTCCATATCATCTATTTGTTCTCCAACTCCAATAAATTTAATCGGAATTTTATTTTCTTCTACAATTCCTATTGCCACTCCGCCTTTAGCAGTTCCATCTAGTTTGGTAATTACCAGTCCTGTAATATCTGTTTCTTTTTTAAATGCTTTTACTTGTGAAATTGCATTTTGCCCAGTTGCACCATCTATTACAAGTAGAACTTCTTTATCAACTCCTTGCATTTCTCTATTTATTACTTTTTGTATTTTATGTAATTCATCCATTAAATATTTCTTATTATGTAATCTTCCTGCAGTATCAATTATTAAAATGTCTGCATTATTTTGCTTTGTAACTTTAATTGCATCATATACAACAGATGCTGGATCAATTCCTTCTTCTCTTTTTACTATATCTGCTCCAGCCCTATTAGCCCATATTTCTAATTGTTCTACTGCTGCAGCTCTAAAAGTATCTGCTGCTGCAACTACTATTTTCTTGCCATCTTTTGCTAGCCTATTTGCAATTTTTCCAATCGAAGTTGTTTTACCTACTCCATTTACTCCAATAACTAAAATTACAGATGGTTTTGTGTTTAAATGTAAATTTATATCTTTATCATCTAATTCTAATATTTTTTTCATTTCTTCTCTTAATGCTTGTTTTACATCTTCTTCATCTTGTAGTTTTTCTTTTTTAATTCTACTTCTTAGACTATTTATTATTTTTACTGATGTATCCATTCCTATGTCAGATATTATTAGTATTTCTTCTAATTCATCTAAAAAGTCTTCATCTACTCTTTTAAAACTTTTAAATACGTTATTTATTTTTTTGTCTAATGAATTTTTTGTATTGTCCATTCCCTGTTTTAATTTATCAAAGAATCCCATTACTTCTCCTTTCAGTTTCTTATTTGACTATTATATTATAGCAGATTTTTCAAATATTACAAGGGTTTCATTGTAATTTTATATAATATGAATGTGAATTTTTTTCTAAGAACTGTTATTATCTACTTATAACTAAAATCTTTTAGATGTATCTGCAAAACTGGAGAAGTCACATAATAATAAATATCCTCCGGCTAAGCCGGAGGTATTTTACTCATAACGCCTAAAAGGCTATATTACAAGCAGAGCCTTAAG
>CANRCM010000025.1 GCA_947629085.1 uncultured Clostridia bacterium | reverse complement strand
GCACAAAAAACAGGAGGAGAAGCAGCTTTTATTGATGCAGAACATGCATTAGATCCAGTATATGCAAAAAAATTAGGAGTAGATATAGATAATTTAATTGTTTCTCAGCCAGATACAGGAGAGCAAGCATTAGAAATTACAGAAAGTCTAGTAAGAAGTGGAGCTTTAGATGTTATAGTTGTAGACTCTGTTGCAGCATTAGTTCCAAAAGCAGAAATTGACGGAGATATGGGAGATTCTCATATGGGACTTCAAGCAAGACTTATGTCACAAGCATTAAGAAAGTTAGCTGGGGCAATAAATAAATCTAAAACAGTTTTAATATTTATTAACCAATTGAGAGAAAAAATAGGAATTATGTTTGGAAATCCTGAAACGACAACAGGTGGTAGGGCATTAAAATTCTATGCATCTGTTAGAATGGATATAAGAAGAATAGAAAATATAAAACAAGATGGAGAAGTAAAAGGAAATAGAGTACGTGTAAAAGTAATAAAAAATAAAGTTGCACCACCTTTTAGAGAAGCGGAATTTGATGTTATGTATGGAGAAGGAATTTCAAAAGTAGGAAATGTCTTAGATATGGCTGTTAATTTAGATATAATTCAAAAAGCTGGTTCATGGTTTAGTTATAATGGAGAAAGAATAGGACAAGGTAGAGAAAATGTAAAAAAATATTTAAATGACAATTTAGATGTATTACAAGAAGTTGAACAAAAAGTAAGAGATAATTTTCAAAAAGCTTTTGAACAAAGTTTAGGTGAAGATATTTCAGAAATTGATAATGATGAAGAATAATTCAAGTGTAAAAGGCTAGATAAATTTATATTATTTAGCCTTTTATATATTAATATTAAAATTTATGAAAAAATATTGATATCTATAAAAAGTTATAGTAAAATAAAAAACGAAAGAGGTAAAAATGTATACAGTAGAAGATTTTGATAAAGAGAAAACAAAAGTATTAAAATATATATTATATAAGAAAAGAACAGAACAGGAAATAAGAAATAAGTTTGGAAAAATAATTGAAGAGCAGTTATTAGATGATATTATAAATTATTTGAAAGAAGCAAAATATATAAATGATAAAGAATATATAGAAAAAACTTTAAATAATTTTATGATTTTAAAGAATTTATCAATTAGAGAAATTCAATATAAACTGGCTTCAAAAGGTTTAAAAAAATCAGATATAGAGGAATATATATATAACAATAAAGATGAGTTAGAAGAATATGAAATTAAATCTGCATTAAATATTATATATAAAAAAATATCTTTTATGGAACAAGATGAAATTAAACAATTGTTATTAAAAAAAGGATATAAAATAGAAAATATAAATAAAGCAATAGAAGAAATTTAGGAAGTGAAAAATAATGGCGATACTAACATTAGAAACTAAAAAATATGCAATTAAAATAAATAATTTTGAAGGCCCACTTGATTTGTTATGCCATTTAATAGATAAAAATAAAATGAGCATTTATGACATTAACTTAAGTGAAATAACGGATCAATATATAGAATATTTAAAGGAACAAGAAAATCTAAATTTAGAGATAGCAAGTGAGTTTCTTGTTATGGCTTCAACTTTATTGTTTTTAAAATCAAAACAACTTTTACCAAAACAAGAAGAAGAGGAAGAAGAATTAACTGAAGATGAATTAATTAGAAGAATTATAGAATATAAAAAGTTTAAAGAAATAAGCAAAGTATTAAAAGAAAATCATTTATTATATTCTAATAGATATTTTAAACAACAAGAAGAAATAGAACTTCCTAAAAGAAAACTAGAAAAAGATTATGATAAAGATTTATTACCAAAAATATATAAACAAATAGTAGAAATAAATAATGAAAAAATAAATCAAAATGCAAAAAATATAGAAAAAATAGCAATAACAGATAATTATACAGTAGCAAGTAAAGTAAAAGAAATGTTTAAGATTTTAATAAAACAAAAAAGATTTGTTTTTAATAAATTATTTTCAATAAAAAAACGTAACAAGCAAGAAGTTGTAACTGCTTTTTCTGGATTATTAGAACTATCTAGAAGAAGTAAAGTAGAAACCATGCAAGAAGAATTATTTGGAGATATAACTGTAGAAAAAATAAAAAAGATTAGTTAAAAAGATTAAAAATAATAATAATGGAAAAACTAATAATATGCCTTAGGAGGTGTAAATTTTGGTTTTTCTTTTTGTTTTTTTAACAATTATAATTGTTGTTTTTACAGGTATTATATTTAGTAAAATAGTAATAGAAATTAATAATTTACATATAAGTACGAATAAATTAAAAAAATTAAATAATGATTACAAAGTAATATTTAGGATATATCTATTTGGTAAAATACCTATAATAAAAACTATTTATACAAATAGAAAAATAAAACAGTTAAAAATAAATAATAAATTTAAAAAAATTAAATTACAACATATAGTAAAACAATTGAGAAAGAATACAAGAATAGATAAAAAAATAGCCAAAATTTTTATTAAGGATA
Organism: uncultured Clostridia bacterium; assembly: GCA_947629085.1. GTDB lineage: Bacteria > Bacillota > Clostridia > TANB77 > CAG-508 > CAG-269. Next base: position 12,947 of record CANRCM010000025.1, on the reverse strand, counting down.
TGTTTGAAATTATAAATATAAAACTAAAAATAGAAATAGGAACACAAAATGCTACATTAACTGCAATTTTGGTAGGAATTATTAGTACAATTTTATCAATTGTATTAAGATCAAAAATTAATAATATAAAAAAGCAAAAATTTAAAATTATTCCAATATATAATAAAAATATAGTAAATATTAATATTTCAGGTATATTTGCGATAAAAGTGATACATATTATAAATATAATATATATCTTAATTAAAGAAAAAGGAGAAATTAAGTATGAGCGAACATCCAATAGAAAAACTTATGATTACAGCTATGAATAGTATACAAAATATGATAGATGTAAATACCATAATAGGAGAACCAATTGAAATATATAAGAACATTACAATAATACCTATTTCAAAGGTCTCATTCGGATTTGCAGCAGGAGGAAGTGAATTTACAGGTGAGACAATAGATGAATACACAAAAAAAGAAAAAGAAGAAGAAATACAATATAGACTACCATTTGGTGGAGGTTCAGGAGCAGGTGTTAGTATAAATCCTGTTGCATTTTTAGTTGTTCAAAATGAAAATATAAAATTAATACCTGTAGACCATACATCAGCTTTAGATAAGTTGTTAGACTATGTTCCAGATCTAATTGAAAAAACTAATTCTATATTAAATAGTTGTATTGAAAATAAGAAACTCAAGATAGAAGCAATTTTGAAAAGACTTCAAAATAATCAAAACAATGATAATATAATAAAAGAAAAACTTGAAAATGTTAGCCAAGAAGTGGAAAAAGAAGTTAAAAAAAACAAAGAAAATGAAATTAATGAAGAAATAATAAAAAATAAAGATAGATTAGATGATGAATAAAATTGTATATGATAGAAAAAGGAGCTAAATTGAATTTTAGCTCCTTAATAAATCTATCCAAGAATAATAAATTTGTTTTGTCATAGTAAATAAATTAATTTTTTCTACATCATTTTTAGCAACAATATTTACAGTAGATAATACTTCACCATCTAGAGTAAAAGTTAATTCACCAATTTTTTGACCTCTAGTAATTGGTGCAGATATACTTTCATCTATATCTAAAACTTGCTCTATATTTTTATCTTTTCCTTTTTCAATTAAAGTACCAGCATCATTCTCTAATACAGCATCTATATATGAGTAAATACCCTTATCAATAGATACGCTTTTTACAACATCATCTTTTTTTCCAAATTCTTTAAAAGAAAATGTATTAAATCCAAAATCTAATAATTTTTGAGCTTCACTAAATCTGACTTTAGTTGAAGGTGATTTCATTATAACAGCAATTAAAGATAAATTGTCTCTTGTAGCACTTGCTGATAAATTATATAAAGCAAGAGATGTAGAACCTGTTTTTAGGCCTGTAGCACCCTTATAGTTTCTTATTAATTTGTTTGTGTTTGCAAGTTCTGATTTTCCATCTCTTAATGAATCTGTCCAAATAGTGGTGTATTTGGTAATGTCTGGATGATTAATTAATAATTCTCTAGACATTAAAGCAATATCATAACTAGATGTTACATGACCATCTTCATCAAGACCATGACAATTTTTAAATGTAGTATCATTCATACCTAAATTTTTAGCCTTATCATTCATCATTTGAACAAAAGCTTCTTCAGATCCTGCAATATATTCTGCCATTGCAACAACACAGTCATTTGCCGAATTAACACAAATAGCTTTTAACATATCATCAACGCTTAAAGTTTCTCTAGGGTCTAGCCAAATTTGAGAGCCTCCCATAGAAGCAGCATTTTCACTACAAGGAACAGAATCTGATAAAGATATTTTTTCACTATCTAAAGCTTCCATAATTAAAAGAATACTCATAACTTTTGTAACTGATGCAGGCCTTAATTGTTCATGTGGATTATGAGAATATAAAACTTGACCAGTTGATTGCTCTATTAAAATAGCTGACTCCGATTCTAAATTAAGAGAATTATCACTAGTTTCTTCAGAAGAATCAATGTTACTTGATGTAGGACTTAGACCTTCTGAAGGAGACCAAACATAGGCTGTATCTTCTGCAAAACAAGGTATAGCTGAGTAAAAAATAATAAGAAAACTTAATAAAAAAGAAATTATAAATTTATAAATATGCATAAAAATCCCTCCTATAGATATTAAAATATATTCTTTTTTTTATATAAATATTCTATAAGAGAGATTTTTATATTATATAAAATAATTATTAATAATTTAAATTATTTAGATTATTTAAATAGATATTAAATTAGTAGTTACACTTGTACCATCAGTACTGCAAGTTATTTTTATATCATTACCAGTATCGTTTCTAAATTTAAAATCATAGCTACCATAAGCAACAGCGGCGTCTTTACCTTTTTGTACATAAGGAACATTATTACTATGTTCATGTCTTTCTATAATTATTAAATTAGGAACATTAGTAACAGCATTGTATAGAGTACTACTAATTTGACAATTTCCACCACCTAATCCTTTTTTCTTATTACCATTTTTATCAAAGATATCAGCTTTTTGGTATCCTTTAGAAGAACTTGCTGGACCTACAGTGTTGCAGAAAGAAAAAGTTTCACCTTTTTTTACAGTTGTGTTATTTAAAGTATTACATGTAATATTAATATTGTTTTGCCTTGCTGTATCTGTAGAATATATTTTTGTAGAAAATGTAGCAATTGTTTTTTCAGTAGAAAGTTGAGGATTTTCTGAAGAAATTTCCGTATTCTCATCATTATTTGAATTTTCTTCTAAATTATCATTTTTATTATCGTTATTAGTAGATGTTCTTTGAGTTTCATATTCACCTTGATTTTCAGAATTATTATTGTTTTGATTAAAAAGATAATAGATAATTCCTATAGAAATTAAAATAGCTATAATTAATATAAACAAGATCAATCCTTTTTTTTTCATAAATATCACCAGAGTTAGTTTAACCAAAAGTAATAAAATTATTAAAAAATTGAAAATTAACATAATTTATGATATAATATATATAATAACATCTTAGGAGTGATATTATGAATGCACGAAAAAAATGGCTAGTTGCTATTTTTGTGTCAAAGAAAGAAAAAATAATTAAGTTATGGAAAGGTCAGGTAAATTATGATACAACTGATGTATCGTTGCCAGATAACACATTATTTTATTTCTTTAGCACAAGTCCAAGCGATAAAATTCTTAATCTAGAAATTATAAATTTAAAAATTCTAGAACAAGATATAAAGGTTTGGATTTCTAACATTAACGAATTAATTCACGAAAACAAATTATATTGTTGTGGACATTTAGAAAATGGTTCGTTAATTATAACAAATTCAGGTTTTAAAATTGAAGTAAAAGATTTCGAAAAAATAAGTAATCAATTTAGAATTGAATTTGTATAATCTATGAAAAATTTCCTCGAATAATTAAAAAATCGAGGAAATTTTTATATTATAAAAAAGTTGACATTTTATAAAAATAAAAGTATAATTAATATGTTAAAGAAAAGAGGAGAAATTTATGTTTGCAAAATATTGGAAAAAAATAGGTATGCTAATTTTAATAATAGCATGTGTATTTAATATAATGAATAAATTAGTACATAAATTATCATTAAATAAAGAGATGATATATTCAGCAACATATATGGAAAAAGAACAAAAAAATGAAACAAAATAATAATAAACACTTGAAAAAATAAAAAAAATATGTTATTATAAAAAACAGTCATGTTATTTAATTGAGAAAGAGGTGAACTTGAATGAAAAAAGATTTACATCCAGAATATAACCAAACAACAATTACATGTGCATGTGGAAATGTATTAGAAGTTGGTTCAACAAAAAAAGATTTAAAAGTAGACGTATGTTCAAAATGCCATCCATATTGGACTGGGAATTTAAGACAAGAAACAGCAGGTGGTAGAGCAGATAGATTTAAAAAGAAATATGGTCTTGCATAGAGAGGAAAATATTGGGAATTGTTTTCCTCTCTTATATACTATAATTTTAGACAAAATATTTATAAAAATTAATATATAACGTAACATAATCATAATCACCATTTACTAGTGATTATGATTTTTTGTATAATATTTTATATTTATTAATCTATATAATAAGCTATTAAATATGTCAATCATAAATTTTATAGAAATAAATTGAGATTAGTAAGATTTTATCTTTTCTTGCAAAATTTTTAAAAATATAATAGAATAATAACATCTTAAAAGATTATTTTCTTGGAGGTAAAAATGAATACATCAATAGAAGTAAAAGATCAGCAAAAATATATAGAAAAAGTGAAAAATAGAAATAATTCAAAATTAAAATATAATATTCTAACAATGGGATGTCAATTAAATGAAAATGATTCCGAAAAGTTATGTGGTATGTTAGAAGAAATGGGATATATTAAAACAGATAATCAAAACGAAGCAGACTTGACATTATTTAATACATGTTGTGTTAGAGAAAATGCAGAAGATAAACTTTTTGGTAAACTTGGAGAATTAAAAAAATTAAAACAAGAAAAAGGAATAATAATTGCAATCGGTGGTTGTATGATGCAAGAGAAACATATTACAGATAAGATAAAGCAAAGCTATCCATTTGTTGATATTATTTTTGGAACACATACACTTCATAAATTTCCAGAAGATTTATATAAAGTATTAGATAAAAAAGAGAAATTAGAAGATATTATTGATATAGATGGAAAAATATATGAAGGACTTCCAATAAAAAGAGATAGTAAAATAAAAGCTTCTGTTACTATTATGAACGGATGTAATAATTTTTGCACTTATTGTATAGTTCCGTATGTAAGAGGAAGGGAAAGAAGCAGGAACCCAAAAGATATAATAAATGAAGTAGAACAACTTGCAAAAGAAGGATATAAAGAAATAACTTTGCTTGGTCAAAATGTAAATTCTTATTTACGTGTAGAAAGAGAAAAAAATATTAAATTTGAAGAATATCAAGGAGTAAATTCTTTCGCTACATTATTAAGGGAAATAAATAAAATAGATGGAATTGAAAGAATAAGATTTGTATCACCTCATCCAAAAGATTTTACAGATGATGTAATAGATGCAATTGCAAACTATAATAAAATATGTAAATTAGTACATTTACCGCTTCAGGCAGGAAATAATAACGTATTAAAAAATATGAATAGAAAATATACAAAAGAACAATATCTAAAATTAGTTGACAAAATGAAAAACAAAATAGAAAATTTAACATTATCAACAGATATAATAGTAGGATTTCCTGGAGAAACAGATGAAGAGTTTGAAGACACTTTAGATATAGTTAAAAAAGTAAAATTTGAACAAGTTTATATGTTTATATATTCAAGAAGAATAGGAACACCTGGAGATAAAATGGCAAATCAAATACCAGAACACATTAAACATAAAAGATTTAATAAACTTAAATTGCTAGTAGAAAATCAAATAGTTGAAAATAATAAAAAATATGTAGGTACTATTCAAAAAGTTTTAGTTGAAGGAGAAAGCAAAAATAACAAAGAGTTATTAACAGGAAGAACAGATAGTAATAAAGTGGTTATATTTAAAGGAAATAAAGATTTAATAGGACAAATAATTAAACTAAAAATTATTTCAGAACATAAATGGTATTTAAAGGGAGAAATATAGATGAATATAGATAAAGAAAAGTTATCACCAATGATGCAAAAATATTTAGAAACAAAAGCAGAATATGAAGATTGTATTGTATTTTATAGATTAGGAGATTTCTATGAGATGTTCTTTGATGATGCAATTACTGCTTCTAGAGAATTAGAATTAACATTAACAGGAAAAGATTGTGGGTTAGAAGAAAGAGCCCCAATGTGTCGGAGTTCCACATCATGCTGCAGATTCATATATTTCTAGATTAATTGCTAAAGGTTATAAAGTTGCAATATGCGAACAATTAGAAAATCCAAAAGACTCAAAAGGAATTGTAAAAAGAGGAGTAGTAAGAGTAGTAACGCCAGGAACAATAGTAGAAAGTCATATGTTAGAAGAAAGAAAAAACAATTATATAATGTCAATATATAAAGCTGGTATTTATTATGGAATTAGTATATGCGATATTTCAACAGGAGAATTTTATTCTGCAGAAATAAAAGATAATTATAATTTCCCAATGTTATTAGATGAAATTGCAAGATATTCACCTTCAGAATTAGTAATAAATTCTATGTTGGCAGATTGTATAGAAGAAATTAGTAAAATAAAAGAAAGATTTGAAAATGTATATATAACTAAATTTAATGATAAATTTTTCATAAACGAGTCAAATAATTTAGATTTAAGATTTACTATTGTAGATAATAATGGAAATAAAATAGAAGATTTAAAAAATAGACAATTATCAGTAATTTCTATAAATGCTTTAATTGAATATATAGAAGAAACTCAAAAAACAAATTTAGACCATATAAATAAAATAACAATTTATAACATTTCTAAATATATGGCATTAGATTTAAATAGCAGAAAAAATTTAGAAATAACAGAGAAAATGAGAGACAAATCGAAAAAAGGAACTCTTCTTTGGGTATTAGATAAAACTTCAACATCAATGGGTGGAAGACTATTAAGAAGATGGATTAGTGACCCTTTAATAGATGTTTTAGAAATAAATAGAAGATTAGATGCTGTTAAAGAATTAAAGGAAAATATTATTCTAAGAGGAGATATAATAGATAATCTTAAAAAAGTTTATGACATTGAAAGATTAGCAGGTAAAATGGCATATGGAAATGCTAATGCAAGAGACATGGTAACTCTAAAAAGCTCTTTAAAAAAACTTCCTGAAGTAAAAAGTATTTTGTCAAATTGTAAATGTAAATTATTAAAAAAATTATATAGTAATTTAGATGAATTACAAGATATTTATGAATTAATAGAAAAAGCAATTGTAGATGATCCTCCTATGACAATTAAAGAGGGTGGAATAATAAAATTAGGATATGATGATGAAATTGACAAATTAAAAACTGCACAAATAGAAGGAAAAAACTGGCTAGTTCAATTAGAAGCTGATGAAAAAGAAAAAACAGGAATAAAAAATTTAAAAGTTGGATTTAATAAAGTATTTGGATATTATTTAGAAGTAACAAAATCATATTTAAATCAAGTACCAGATAGATTTATTAGAAAACAAACATTAACAAATGCAGAAAGATATATAACAGAAGAATTAAAAAATCTAGAAAATCAAATATTAGGTTCAGAAGAAAAAGTTATGAATTTAGAATATAATGCATTCATTAATATTAGAGATGAAATTTCTAAGAATATAACAAGATTACAGACAACAAGTGAAGTTATTTCTATTTTGGATGTTATTGCATCTTTTGCAAAAGTGGCAGAAGATATGAATTATTGTAAACCAGAAGTGAATTCTATGGGAGCAATTGATATAAAAGGAGGAAGACATCCTGTAATAGAGAAAATACTTGGAGAAGGTAGTTTTGTAGAAAATGACACATATTTAAATAAAGAAGAAAATAGATTAGCAATTATAACAGGACCTAATATGGCGGGTAAATCTACTTATATGAGACAAGTAGCTTTAATTACACTTATGGCACAATGTGGAAGTTTTGTGCCAGCAACTGAGGCTAAAATAGGAGTTGTTGATAAAATTTTTACAAGAGTAGGTGCATCAGATGATTTAAGCATGGGACAAAGTACTTTTATGGTAGAAATGATGGAAGTAGCAACAATACTAAAAGAAGCAACTTCAAATAGTTTAGTAATATTAGATGAAATAGGAAGAGGAACTTCAACTTATGATGGTTTATCTATAGCTTGGGCAGTTGCAGAATATATTGCAGATAAAGAAAAATGTGGAGCAAAAACTCTATTTGCAACACATTATCACGAATTGACTGAGTTAGAAAATAAACTAGATGGCATAAAAAATTATTCAATTGCTGTTAAAGAAAAAGGAGAAGATATTATTTTCTTAAGAAAAATAATTACAGGTGGTACGGATGAAAGTTATGGAATTCATGTAGCAAGACTAGCAGGAGTACCAAAAGATGTAACGCAGAAAGCAAATGAAATATTGCGTTCTTTAGAAAGAAAAAATATTTTAACAGGAAAACAACAAGAAAAACAAAGTAAAAGACAGGTTGAAGGACAATTTGATTTATATAACTATAAATTAGCTGAAATTGCACATGAAATAGATAAAATTAATTTAAATGAATTAACACCAATAGATGCATTAAATACGCTTGTGAAGATTAAAGAGAAAATAAAATAATAAAATAAATATTTTCAGAAGAATTTGGTTATTAATTAACATATAGATTTACAATAGATTATTACAATTGACATTTACATAACTTTTATTAAGATAAATAATTTAAAGCAAACAAATTAGATCAATTAATCAAAGAATGTCAACAATTACAACAAGAAAGGCGAAATTTGTTTCTACATAAAAACTTAGATTTAGTGGAAGTTGCTCTGCCAATTAGAGCACATGTAACTGCAATTACTAACAAAAATACAAAAATTCCAGTGAGAAATTACTGGATTTTTGTATTTTAAAATAAAATAAATTTATATTTCAATTTTAGGTTGATATTTTTCTAACCACATATTAACTTGACAAAGATACGCCATAAGTTGTGGACCTACCATAAGCTGACCAAACCAAGGCCTTGTAAATGCTTTGCCGTTAGTCTCTAATATTTCTAAAATATATTTTCTGTTTAATAAATTATTAATTGGAGCATTTTTGTCTTTCATAATATTTTCTAACATTTCCTTTACTCTTTTTAGATAGGTTGGATTATGAGTCTTTGGATATGGAGATTTTTTTCTATATATAATATCTTCAGGAAGAAAATCTTGACAAACTAACCTTAATAGTCCTTTTTCTCTGTTTTTATATGCTTTCCATTCCCAAGGAATATTCCAAACATATTGGGCGAGCCTGTAATCACAGAAAGGAACTCTAAGTTCAAAGCCATTATACATTGCCATTCTATCAGAACGATCCAATAATGTTTGCATAAACCAATTTAACGTTAAATGAGAAATTTTTCTTTTTTCTGCAGTTTCATATGAATCACAATCTAATATTTCTACTTCATTTAAACTTTCTTTATAACGATAGTCTATATAATCTTTTAATTTTATTTTACTTCCTATATATGGATTAAGCAATCTTTGCCTTTCATCTAAAGATATAGACCATGGGAAAGTATTACTTTTTAATGCATCTTCACGGAAAAACCAAGGATATCCGCCAAATATTTCATCTGCACATTCACCGAGTTAAACTAACTGTCATTTCTTTTTTTACATTTTTACAAAAAAGAAGTAAGGAAGAATCTATATCAGCCATACCAGGCATATCGCGAGCAATCATAGCATCCTCTAAATTATCAGCAAGTTCAGGAGTATCAATTACAATTTGATGATGATTTGTATATAAATTTTTAGTCATTAAATCAATGTAAAAATTATCGGAATTCGGTTGAAAATCGCTTTTTACAAAATTTTTATCATTATCTACATAATCAATAGAGTAAGTATCTAAAGGTGGTAATCCCTGTTCTTTACAATAATTAGAAGCAAATTTTGTAATAATGCTAGAATCTAATCCTCCAGAAAGGAAAGTACATAAAGGCATATCAGAGACAAGCTGTCTAGTTATACTATCATTCAATAAAAATTTTAATTTATCACAGGTTTCATTAAAGTTATCAGAATGCTTTTCTGATTTTAGTTTCCAATATCTTTTTATATAAAATCCAGATTCATTAAAAACAGCAAAATGGGCAGGTTTAATTTCGTAAATATCTTTAAATATTGTTGTACCAGGAGTATGAGCAGGTCCTATTCCAAATAATTCTGAAATTCCTTGTTCATCTAATCTTTTTTGAACTCCAGGATATTGGAAAAGGGCTTTTAATTCAGATGCAAATAATAAACTTCCGTTTATATTAGTATAAAATAAAGGCTTTACACCAAAATGATCACGAGCCAAAAATATTTCTTTCTTATTTGTATCCCAAATTGCAAAAGCAAAAATACCATTTAAATGATTTATAACGTCTTTTCCAAAAAAGATATAACTTTTTAATAAAACTTCTGTATCAGAATGAGAATTTATATTAAAATTATTTTCTTTTAATATTTTAGTTAATTCTTTTGTATTATATATTTGTCCATTATATACTAAAACATAGCTCCCAAAAGAAAATGTTTCAATCATAGGTTGTTTTCCGACCAACAGGGTCTACTACAATTAAACGTTTATGCCCAAGTGCAACATGATCATCTATGTAATATCCGTCTTCATCAGGGCCTCTTTTAGAAAGAGTATTATTCATATTTTCTAATATAATTTTGTCCCTTGATATATCTTTTTTAAAATTAGCAAATCCAACAAATCCACACATAATAAACCTCCATATTTTAATTTATAATCTATATAGTTTATGCAAAAAAACAAATAAAATTTATTGCTTTTTAAAAAAAATTATAGTAAACTAATATATGTAATAAGGAAGGTAGATAAAAATGTACTTAAAAAATGTACTAAAACATTTCAAATTAATTACACGTCATAAATGGATTGTATTTAAATTATGTTGTAAAATAGGAGAGCCATGGAGAGGCTTTATGCATGACTGGTCTAAATATTCTCCAACTGAATTTTTAGAAGGAGTAAAATATTATGTAGGAACATATTCTCCAATAAATGAATGCAAAAAAAATGTAGGATATTCAAAGGCTTGGTTACACCATAAAGGAAGAAATAAGCATCATGTAGAATATTGGTTTGATGAAAGAGCACCACAACAAACGCCAATTATTCCATATAAATATGCTGCTGAAATGATATGTGATAAATTGGCTGCAGGTATGGTATATAAAGGAAAAAATTTTACGAACGAATATGAGTTAGAATATTGGAAAAAAGAGAAAGACAATATACATATAAATGAAAATACAAAGAATTTTATTACAGAAGTACTAACTCAAGTTTTAGAAAAAGGAATAGATAATACATTAAAAAAGAAAAATATTAAAGCGATTTACAAAAAACATTGTGAATAAAAACAAGCTGTAGCTATTGACAAAAATAAAAAATACTTGTATAATCTTATAGTGACTAAAAAATAAGATAAAAATGAAACAAGATATATAGATATATCTAAGCAAAGGGGGAATTAGAATGGCACAACCAAAAAGAAGATGGTCAAAAGCAAGAACACATTCAAAAAGATCAACATGGAAAAAAGAAACTCCAAAATTTTCTACATGTCCACATTGTCATGAACCAATAATGCCACATAGAGTTTGTAAAAACTGTGGATACTATGATGGAAAAGAAATAGTAGCTAAAAAAGAAAAAGAAAATGCTTAAATTTAAAAGTACCTTTAAATAGGTGCTTTTTTGTTTTCTATAAAATGTTGTGTCACTTGTCGAAAATAAACATATAATAAACTAAAAGGAGGAAGAATAATGTTTAGAAATTATCGACAAAACTATTGTATGAATAACAACTATCAAAATAATTCAAATGCTACAAACGATTTAATGGAAACTAAATGTAATAATGTAAGTAGTTATGAAGATTATCAAAATAGTTGTGACTGCGGATTTGATGAAGAAAAGAATGTATTTCCTGAAAATCCAATGTTAGGTCAAAGTTATGTTCCTATTCAATATATGAATAAAACATTTAAACCAAATATAGGTTTAAAAATGGGAACAATTTTTCCAGAATTAGTTAGTCCCTATATGCCAGGGCAATCAATGGAAGAGATTAAATATTTACAAAAAAATAATGAAATTGGAGAGGGGTGTAATGGATGTCAGTAGAACAAATTAGAAATTGTGATTGTGGAAATAATAATGAAGTTCTTGGGGAAATACAAACGAATAATGATAATGCAGAACAAGATAACAACATGTCAAATAGTGAAGTACGAAGAAAAATGATTAATAAAATAAGAAGTTATGAATTTGCAATAAATGAACTGGCCTTATATTTAGATACACACCCAAATGATGAAAAAGCTCTTTGCTTGCATAGAAAATATTGCAAAGAAGTAAAAGAGTTAAAAGATAAATATCAAAAGGTTTATGGGCCTCTTACAATTAATTATCCTTGCAATAAATGGAGATGGCTAGAAATGCCATGGCCATGGGAAAGGGGGAATTATTAATGTGGACTTATAATAAGATGTTACAATATCCAATAAATATTAAATGCACAGACCCTAAATTAGCTAAAGTAATAATATCACAATATGGAGGGCCAGATGGAGAACTTGCAGCTTCATTAAGATATTTATCTCAAAGGTTTGGTATGCCAGATCAAAAAAGCAAAGCGATTTTAAATGATATTGGTACAGAAGAATTGGCACATTTAGAAATGGTTGGAACAATAGTACATCAATTAACAGAAGGTGCCTCAATAGAAGAAATTGAAAAAGCCGGATTGGCACCATATTATACAGATCATGGAGTAGATGTATATCCATCATCAGCAGCAGGTGTACCATTTACAGCAGCATATATTGCATGCAAAGGAGATCCAATTGCAAACTTACAAGAAGACTTAGCAGCAGAACAAAAAGCAAGAGCAACTTATGAAAAATTAATAGATTTATGTAGAGATAATCCAGAAGTTTTAGATCCATTAAGATATTTAAGACAAAGAGAAATAGTACACTTTCAAAGATTTGGAGAAGCACTTCGTGGAGTACAAGATAAATTAGCAGAAAAGAAATTTTATATGAATGATATGAAACAATACAATCATGATTGTGGATGTAACAATAGTTAAAAAATATAAATATATATAAGCCTCATAGTTTTTATTTAAAGCTATGAGGAGTTTTTTTAAAAATAAGAAGAGAAAATACCCTGTATTGTTTCCACATAATTTAT
>CANRCM010000024.1 GCA_947629085.1 uncultured Clostridia bacterium | reverse complement strand
CCTATTTCTTTTTTACTTTTTATAGGCTTTAGTCTTGTCTTTATTTATATTTTTTATTCCTATTACTAAATTATAGCTCTCTCTCTCTCTCTCTCTCTCTCTCTCTAGAGTAACAAGAGTTATAGCTTGTGCTGTTTTTTGCATTCTTATACCTTCTTTTTACTTTTGTTTTTACTTTTTTATTTTATACTATTAGTTAGAATTTGACAAGTGTTTTTTATTTTTATTAGTATATTTTTTTATATTTAATTTACAAATTATTCTTATTCAAAAACATCTAACTCTTTAATAAAGTTTCCTCTTAGGTAATCTGCAATTGGCATTCTTTTTGCATTTTCTCCTTGTATTTCTAATACTTTTAGTATTTGATATTTAGTTTTTATATATAATCCATCTTTTTGATTTGCTATTAATATAGTTCCATTTTTTAAGTTATTAATATCTTTTTGTAATTTTGGTATCATTTCATCAATTGTTGTAACTTCAACTTTCCAAAATTTTATTTTTTTTTCATTTAAATATGAATAGGCTCCCATAATTGGGTTTAAACCTCTTACTAGATTTTTTATTTCTATCGCATTTTTTTCTTCCCAATCTATTTTTGCCATTTCCTTGCTTAACATTGGTGCTAATGTAAAATCTTCTCCTTGTTTTTTTCTTGGTGCTGTTCCTTTCTCAATTTTTTGTAATGTTTCTACTAAAAGCTTTCCTCCTATTTTAGAAAGTCTATCCCATAATTCTCCTGTTGTTTCATTTTCTCCAATTTCTACTTCCTCACTTAAAATCATATCTCCCGTATCCATACCAACATCCATATACATTGTTGTAATTCCAGTAGTTTTATCTCCATTTAATATCGCCCATTGAATTGGAGCTGCTCCTCTATATTTTGGAAGTAATGAAGCATGTACATTAATACATCCAAATTTGGGAATATCTAGTATTTCTTTTGGTAATATTTTTCCATATGCTACCACACAAATAACATCAGGATTTAAAAGTTTTATCTCTTCTATAAATTCTGTATTATTTCTTACTTTTAATGGTTGATATACATTTAATTCTTTTTTTAATGCAAATTCTTTTACAGGAGATGATACCATTTTCATTCCTCTACCTTTTGGTTTATCAGGATTTGTTACAACCCCCAAAATTTCATGTCCTTCATTATAAATTGCTTCTAGACTTTCTTCTGCAAAATCTGGCGTTCCCATAAAAACAATTTTCATACTTAAAATCATCTCCTTTTTCAATAACAACAAATTTAATTATTAATCACATTATTTGTCTTTGTCAGGTTCAATATATTCTAATGTTCCAGGTATTATTTTATCAATAAATACCTCTCCATTTAGATGATCTACTTCATGGCAAATTGCTTGAGCAAGTAATTCTTTTGCTTTTACTCTCATTTTCTTACCTTCTCTATCAATATACTCAGCAACAACTTCTTCTGGTCTTATCACTTTTGCAAATTCATTTGGAAAGCTTAAACATCCTTCATCTACTTCTTGTTCTCCTTTTGTTTTTAAAATAACAGGATTTATTAAAACAATAGGTCCATTATCATCATAGATGTCAATTACTATCAACCTTTTTAATATACCAACTTGAACTGCAGCAAGACCAACACCATTATATTTGTGCATTGTTTCTATCATATCATCTATTAGAATTTGTAATTTGTCATCAATTACTTCAACTTCACGAGATTTTTTCTTTAATATCTCGTCTCCTTCATATCTTAGATTTCTAATTGCCATTTTCATACATTCCTTTCTTAACTATTAGTACATATTATTAGGATTAGTATCAATAGATATCCTTGTTGATTTTAAATTTTTGCTATAAATTTCTTTTAAATAATTATTTAATAGTTCATTTATTTGTTTAGACATGTTTCCTTTTATAATAATTCTATACCTTAGTTTATTTTGTATTTTATCTATAGGTGAAGGCATTGGTTTAAATATTTTATAATTTTGATTTTTTAATCTTTCTTTAAGATATTCATATGTTTGATTACTTATTTGTTTTATTTCATCTTCATTTGAACTATTAAATCCAATTACTATTATATCGCAAAACGGTGGATATTTCAACTGTTCTCTTATTGAGATTTCCGTATCATAAAACATTTCATAATTCTGTTCTTTTGCACATTGAATACTAAAGTTATCAGGATTATAACTTTGTATTACTACCTTGCCTGGTAATTTTTCTCTTCCTGCTCGTCCGGGACACTTGTGTTAAAATTTGAAAGGTTCTTTCATTGGCTCTATAATCATTAATATTTAATGAACTATCTGCCGCAACCACTCCTACAAGTGTTACGTTAGGAAAATGATGTCCTTTTACTATCATTTGGGTTCCAATTAAAATGTCTATATTATCATTTTTAAATTTATTTAGTATTTGTTCATGAGAATTTTTTCTTGTTACAGTATCTATATCCATTCTTATAGTTTTTATTCCGTGGAAATACTTTATTAATCTCTTGTTCTAATTTTTGTGTTCCCGTTCCGAAATAACGTATTTTTTTACTTTTACATTCTGGACAAATGGTCACTAACTTTTCTTCATAGCCACAATAATGACATTTCAGTTTGTTTCCATAACTATGATATGTTAGGCTTATATTACAATTTTTACATTTAACAGTATATCCGCAATCTCTACACATTACAAACGTAGAATAACCACGTCTATTTAAAAATAATATTGTTTGTCTTTTTTGTTTTAAATTATTTTGTATTTGTGTATATAATTCTTTACTTAGCATCGAACGATTTCCATTTGCTAATTCTTGTTTTAAATCAATTAACATTACTTCTGGTAAATTTGATTTATTTGCTCTTTTTGTTAATTTAAGTAATTCTATTTTTTTTGATGTAATTGCATTATAATATGTATTAATATCAGGTGTAGCACTTCCAAGTAATAGTGGACAATTATTTTGCTTTGCTATATATTTTGCAACTTGCTTTGCATCATATTTAGGATTTGCTTCTGATTTATATGAACTATCATGCTCTTCATCTATTATAATAATTCCCAAATTTTCTACAGGAGCAAATATAGCAGATCTTGCTCCTATTATTATTTTTGCTTTTCCTTCTCTAATTTTATTCCATTCATCATGTCTTTCACCTATTGAAAGTTTACTATGTAAAACTCCTATTTTTTCTTTTCCAAATCTTGCAATAAATCTTTCTAGCATTTGAGGAGTTAGTGATATTTCTGGTACTAATACAATTGCTGTTTTTTCATTTTCAATTGCATTTTGTATTAATTGTAAATACACTTCTGTCTTACCGAGATCCAGTAACTCCATATAAAAGAAAACTTTTGTATTCTTCTTTTTTCATTTGATATGTTACTTTTTTATATGCTTCTTCTTGTTCTTTAGTTAATTTTAAATTATTTGTTTTTTGGATGTTCTTATTCTCTAATGGATTTCGTTCTATCTTTTTTTCTATTACTTCTAAATATCCATTTTTAGCTAAAGTATTTACAATAGTTCTAGAGCAGTCAGTAAACATTTCTATTTCTGATATTGTTGCTCCTTCATTTTGCTTTATAAAATTTATTATTCTTTTTTGTTTTTCTGATTTTATTTTATCTGTTTCTAACTCAAACTGTATTTCTTCTATATCTTTTTTTAGATATACCACTTTTACCTTCTTTTCTTGAATTTTATCCTCTTTCCCTCTAGTTCCAGGAGTTAGCATAAGTTTTATGCAATCTGATATATTACAAAAATATTTTTTAGCCATCCATCTTGCAAGTTCAATTTGTTTTTCAGAAATATTATCTTCTATCTTAGTAATATTTTTTAATTTAAAATCAGACTTTTCTTTAATGCCCACTACAAATCCTTTTTCTAATTTTTTCCCTTTACCAAATGGGACTAAGACCCTACTTCCAATAATTATAAGGTCTTCTAATTCTTTAGGTATTTCATAGTCAAAAGTTCTATTTAATTTTTTAGCTGTTCTATTTATTATTACTTCTGCTATCATTTCTTCTCCTAATATAAAATAAACACAATATGACTGTTATGAAATAGTCATAATGTGCTTATTTTTCATTTAGTCATTATATTTTTGATTCGTTTTCTATTATAGCCATTATTAATTTAACTGTCTTTTCAAAGTCATCATTTTTTATCATATAATCATATAAATGTATTTTTGTTTCTTCATAATCTAATCTTCCAAGTCTTAGATCAATTTCATCTTCGCTTAAATTATCCCCTCGTGCAATCAATCTTCTTTTTAATTCTTCTTTTTCTACTCTTAAAAAAATTGTAATCAATTTAGTTTTGTCTTTTAGTAATTTTATTAGATTTTCTGTTCCATTTACTTCTATATCTTTTACTATTATTTTTCCTGTAGCTATTTTCTCATTCATTAATTTCCTTGAAGTACCATAATAGTTTTCATGGTGTAAATCATATTCATAAAATTCATTATTTGCTATTTTTTGTTCAAATTCTTGCTTTGTTATAAAATGATATTGTAATCCTTCTTTTTCTCCTACTCTTGGTTTTCTTGAGGTATATGAAGGTAAAGATATCACATTATCCATTCTTTTTATTAATTCTTTTTTTATTGTATCTTTTCCTGCTCCTGATACACCTGATAAAATAACTAACATACTATTTTTACCTTCCCTTCAGCTATCTCATTTGCAGCTAAAGTAACTGGTGATTCTTCTTTTACGTTTGTTTTTGATTCTGCTCCTTCAGCAATTTGTCTTGCACGTCTTGCTGTTGCTATCACTAGTTCATATCTATTATCTGCTTTCTCTAATAACTCATTAACACTTGGTTTTACTATCACTAGATTCATCTCCTTTTTATTTATTTTTAAATATGTATTATTCACTAATTTTATTCTTCTTGTGATATTGTCTTATCAATTCTTCCTCCTACTGTTTCAGGTTGAACTGCTGATAATATTACATGTCCTGAATCCATAATTAATACAGCTCTAGTTCTTCTTCCATATGTTGCATCTACTGCTGTTTTATTGTCTTTTGCCTCTTGTACCATCCTTTTTATTGGTGCCGACTCTGGGCTTACTATGGCAACAATCCTTTCAGCTGAGACAATATTTCCAAATCCTATATTTACTAATTGCATAAAATCAAATCCTTTCTATTCTATATTTTGAATCTGTTCTCTTATGTTCTCAATTTCTGTTTTTAAATCAATTACTTTGTTTGTTATATCTAAACAATTAGCCTTTGATCCTATAGTATTAGTCTCTCTATTCATTTCTTGTACTATAAAATCTAATCTTTTTCCTACTGCTTCATCTGTACTTAAAAGATTTTTAAATTGTAAAATATGACTATTTAATCTTGTTATCTCTTCTTCTACAGAACATTTATCTGCATATATTACAACTTCCTGAGCTAATCTTTGTTTATCAACTTCTTGATTTTTTAAGATTTCTTTTATCCTTGCTTCTAATTTTACTACATATTCTTCAATAAGTCCAGTAGAAAGTTTAGATATTTCTGTTACATTTTGATGAATTTTATTTAATCTGTTTAATAAATCTTCTGATATTTTATTTCCTTCTAATTGTTTCATGTTTATAAGATTTTCAGTTGCTATTCTTACTACTTCTATGACTTCTTCTTTTATTTTATCATCCTCTTTTTGATTTTGTATATTTAAAACATCTGGATATTTTGATATTTCTGTAACTTGAATATCTGATAATATATTTTCTTTTTCTGCTAATTTTTTAAGTTCATCAATATATACTTTAGCTAACTCTGTATTTATTTTTATACTTCTTCCCTCTAAAGAATTATTATTAAAAGTAATAAATACATCTATTTTCCCTCTTTTTACTTTACTAGAAATTTCTTTTTTTATTGTATCTTCTAAATAACTTAATTGTTTTGGTATTTTTACTGAAACATCTAAATATCTATGATTTACACTTTTTATTTCTATTTGATATTCTCTTTCATTTTTAGAAGTATTTGCTCTTCCATATCCTGTCATACTTTTAATCATCTTTTTTTACCTCTTTTTTTATTGTTTTCTTTTTTGTAGCTATTACTTTAGATTTTTGTGATTTTTTATCGTTTATTTTTTTATCTGTTTTTGCTTTATTGTTATCTTTTGCTTCACCTTTTTTGTCAGATAGTTTTTTATCGTCTTTAATTTTTGGGGTTTTAGAAATCTCTTTATCTAAATTTCTCTTTTTTGCTTCTTTTTTTATAGGCTCATCTTTTTTTACTATTTCAGATATATCACTTAATTTTTTTAAATCTTCTCTTTTCTTTTTTGTATAAATTACTATTATTTTTAATACATAATATATTCCTACAAAACCACATGAAATAAACATATATGTTGTAAATTCACATTTAATTAATGTCGTTATATGCATTATAGATAAAGAATAAAAAGATAACATTAATAATTCTATTGCTGTTATTGCTGTTTTACCATCATCATTCTTATACGATTTTTCTAATGCAAGTAATCCTAATCCTAAAAATATTCCTGAAAAAACTTTTATGTCTTGAGTCAACCTTTCTGTATTCATTCTAATATAAGCAAATGCTAATATTAGAAAATATATTATTATACAAATAGCACGTATAAAATTTTTTAAGATTCTATTCATTATTAATACATTTCCTTTCTAAATTTCTAATTCATATATAATATTACTTAATATACTTAACGCCACTGTTTCAGTTCTAAGTATTCTATTTCCTAGTGTAATTGTTTTTGCTCCATTTAATTTTAATAATTGTATTTCTTCTTCTGATATTCCACCTTCTGGACCAATAACAATCGCAATTTTAGTTTCATTATCTTTGTTATATTTATTTTTTAGTTTTTTTAATTCACTTTTTATAGTAGTTTCTCTTTCATTTTCATATGCTACTAATACTATATCATATTCTTTCAATAAATTACAAACATTTTTTATATTCATTATAGGATTTATTTTGGGTATAATATTTCTACCACATTGTTTAGCTGCTACTTCTGATATTTTTTGCCACCTTGTAATCTTTTTTTCTTTATCTTTTTCTTTAAGCTTAACTATACATCTCTTCATTTCAATAGGAGTTATATCATATACTCCTAACTCAACAGATTTTTGAATAACTAATTCTATTTTGTCTGATTTAGGAAGTCCTTGCATAATTGTTACTTTAATATTTGGTTCAACATTATTGGCTAATTCTTCATTTATTTTACATTCTATATATTCATCACTAATTTCTAATATTTCACATAAATAATCTTTTTTATTAAAAGTATTACATATTGTTAAAGTATCTCCTTCTTTTTGTCTTAATACATTTTTTATATGCTTTACATCTGTTCCTATTATTTTTATTTTTTCTGCATTTACTTGCTTTTCATCAACAAAAAATTTTGGCATAATTGGTCTCCTTTATATGATTGATATTATAACATATTTTTCTAATATTTTTCAATCCAAATCAATATATTTACATTATAAATAAAAAAAAGACTATATTTAATATTACTACTAAATATAATCTTTTTATTTTTTATTAATAATTTTCTGCTTTTATTTCAAAATATGCTTTTGGATGATTACATACTGGGCATACATCTGGAGCTGATTTTCCAATCACTATATGTCCACAATTTCTACATTTCCAAATTCTATCTCCATCTTTACTAAATACTAATCCATTTTCTAAGTTTTCAACTAATTTTAAATATCTTTCTTCATGCTCCTTTTCTATTTTTCCAACAGCTTCAAATAAGTATGCTATATGGTCAAATCCTTCTTCTTTAGCTTCTTTTGCCATTCTATCATACATATCTGTCCATTCATAATTTTCTCCACCTGCTGCTGATTTTAAATTGTCTACTGTAGTTGGAATTTCTCCTCCATTTAATAACTTAAACCATATTTTTGCATGTTCTTTTTCATTATCTGCAGTTTCTTGAAAAATTGCTGCAATTTGTTCATATCCTTCTTTTTTTGCTTTACTTGCAAAATAAGTATATTTATTTCTAGCTTGAGATTCTCCAGCAAAAGCATCCATTAAATTTTTTTCTGTTTTACTTCCTTTTAATTCCATTATTATCACTCCTTAATTAATTTATTTTATTATATATTAGATATTTTTAATTGTCAATAATTTTATTTTATGTATTATATAATAATTCCTACTTCGAAATATCGAAATAGGAATTATTTGTGACAAATCATCCAAAAAAGATTGTATCTGTTAAAATCTCTAATGCTTTTATATAGCGTGCTGTAGTATCAACAATAACACCTGTAGGAATTTCAGATATTTCGCGACCTTTATTTTCTTTAATCCAATCTATTAAAGGTTGCTTATCAAAACTTTTCTGGGATCTGCTCATATCATAATCCGCCCAAAATCTACTACTATCAGGTGTAAATAATTCATCCATAAGCATCAAACTACCATCTGTGTCAATACCAAATTCAAATTTAGTATCTGCAATAGTAATTCCCTTGGAAGATGAATATTCTGCTGCCATTAAATATAGTTCCATGCTTACATCTCTTATCTTAGATGCAAGTTCAAAACCTAAAAGATCTACTGTTTGCTTAAAAGTCATTTCTTCATCACAATCATATTTAGATTTTGTAGTTGGAGTATAAATAGGATTATGAAGTTTTTCATCCTTAAATAAATGTTCTAGAAACTCAATTCCACAAATTTTCCTATCTTTTTCGTAAGCATCCCAAGCAGAGCCTGTAATATACCCACGAACAATAGCTTCAATAGGAATCGGTTCAAGTTTTTTTGTAAGCATACATCGATTTTTAAATTCCTCTGTTTGAAACTCTTTTGGCATATCTGCGTTATCGATAGAGATCATATGATTGGGAATAATTCCCTTGGTTTTCTCAAACCAAAACGCAGAAAGTTGATTCAACACTTTTCCTTTGTAAGGAATTTCAATGGGTAAAACATTATCAAATACAGATACTCTATCTGTTGTATGAATTACCAAATGATTATTTCCTACATCGTAAATGTTCCGAATTTTACCAGAACTGACTAGATTCATCATGTAACCAATACACACCTTTCTAAAAAATTTGTCATATACTCATAATATCTGAGTATAACTTTTCTATAAATATGAAAAGTACTATTATTTTATCACAATCAACATAAAATGTAAAGTTCTTTTTATTATAAAATAGTATCAAATATGTTTCAAGTAAATATAGGCAATTTTTTTGTTATATTTCAAAAATAGAAAATTAGAAAGTACTTATTTAGTGATAAGTACTTTCTAACTCTCTATTTTTGAATTCTTATAAATCCTAATTTTTTTAAATAATCTATAACATTATTTTGGAATGATATTGCATCATCTGAAGATTCTTTTAATGAGTCAATTTGTTTTAGAGCTTTTTTCCATTTTTCTTTAACTTTGGGAGTATTTTCATTCATAAACCATAATTCATTTTGCCAATTTTCGAATTTAATACTTAAGATATATGATTCCATATTTATTCCAACCTTTCATTATTTATTATTACAAATTAAATTATAATATATTTGTACAAATTTTTCAACAAAATATTTACACTTAAATTTCTAGTGTTTTATTATTAATAGAAGTCTGAATATCAGAAGTAGTTTTGGTTTCAAAATTTGTAGTCTCAACTTTAGGAGATATTTCATTACGATTATGCAAATTTCGAGTTTCATGCAATTTATCTAGAGTAGTTTCCATCAAAATTCTAATATCCTGTTTAGATAAATTTCTATATGAAGACTGTGAAATTTTAGAAAATATACTTTTTATAAAATTCTGATTACTACATATTAACTTTCTTTTAGCTTCATCACAATGTCTACATACTGAAGATATATCATTAATAACAGATTTGAGATTTGAACTCAATTTACAAGGTAAATTTCCGAACTGGATTCGTGAAAAATCCTCTCCATTTAATTGAATAATAATAGTAGTATTATTATCCTGAAAAGTAGCAGTAGCAATCACCTTGCTATCATCATCTACATCTTGCAAAAAAGACATGATAGCTTTATCATTAACTATTGCAACAGCACCTTTAAAAAGTTTATCTTTAGAATAAGAAAAATATCCTGTTCTATAAAATTTTTTAAAAGCTTTCTTATTATTTATAAGTGATGATAACATTAAATTTATTTCATCTTTCAACATATATATTTCCTCCCCAATATTTTATCAATTAACTATTGTTTATTTATAATGTGAATTTTAACTAAAAAACTTTTTTCAAATTTCTTTCATTTTCTATTAATTTTTGTAGTTGATCAAATTTATTAATTTACATTTTTGTGCCTTTTGTACCTTTCAAACCATTTAATGAATATCCTGATAAAATATTACTATCAAAAGAATAAATTATATTTTTATCTTCACGATTTCTTTTTAAGCTCAAATCAATCAGTTTATCAAGCAATTCTGTATACTTTAAATTTGTTGCTTTCCATAAGTGAAAAGATAAGCAACCTGGTATTGTATTTACTTCATTAACATATATTGAGTTAGTATCTTTATCTATCATAAAGTCTATACGAATAACTCCTGAACAACCCAAAACTTTGAAAGTTTTTATGCTAATCTCTTGAATAGTTTGTTTTACCTCTGTGCTAATATTTGCAGGTAATTTTAATGCTACAGAATTCATTGATTTATCAACTCCAAATTTTTTACCACCAGATATATATTTATCGTCAAAACTTAAAATTTCATCAGTTTTTATAGGCTCTTCACATTCTGAAGCTTCTGCAAATTCATAATCTCCCACAACAGAACAGTTAATTTCTCTTAAATTTTTGATTGCTTTTTCAATAAGTATTTTTTTTGAATAAGTAAAAGCATCTTCTATAGCATCATTTAATTCCTTTTGATTTTTTGCAATTTGTATTCCTACACTAGAACCCAAATTAACAGGTTTTACGATTACAGGGTATTGTAATTCTTTTTCTACCGTATTTATGATATTTTCTAAATTTTCATTATAATCTTTTAAAGTAAACCATTTGCAATCTAGAACAGGAATATCATTATCTTTTAATAAACATTTGCATACATATTTGTCCATTCCACAGGCAGAAGAAATAACATCACTCCCAACATATGGTATGTTAAACATTTTTAAATAGCCTTGCAAAGTACCATCTTCTACGTTTGTTCCATGAACAATAGGAAATGCAATATCAATATAATCATACACACTACTTTCATAAAATTTTTTATTACATTTTAACAATATAACTTTATTATCTCTTTGTGCTAATGTAACTTGGGAACTAATATGAAGTAGATTTTCAATATTTTTATATTGAGTAATATCTCCTATAAAATTACCACAATACATTTTATTTTCCTTGGTTATATATATAGGAACAACGTCATATTTATTTCTATCAATATTTTCGATAGCTTGAATAGCTGTTATTATAGATACTTCATGTTCTACACTATTGCCTCCAAAGAATACACCAATTTTAATTTTCATAATTAATCAAATCCTTTCTATATATTATAATTATCTGGTAAATCATTTTCTAATAAAATCGTTATTTTTTCATCTTTCATTTTTGAAATACTTCCTACTGCTTCCTGAGGGGTATTTACATTAAATATTTTATCTTTGCTAAAATTTGTAGAATAAATCCCATCTAAAATAGATTTTGTCGATTTGCTTTTTACTAAAAATATATAATCACAAATATTAGTCATATATTGACCGAATTCAAAATTATATTTCATTTCATCATCTCCTAATTCTATCAATCCTGGTGTAACAATTATTTTTGTTCCTTTAAATTCAGCTAAAGTATCTAACGCTGATTTTGAACTTATAGGATTAGAATTATAAGAATCATCAATTATAGTAAAATTACCATGAGAAATTAATTGTAATCTATGTTCTACACTTTTTATTTCTCGAATAGAATGTACTAATTTATCTAATGGGATACCTAAATAGTTTGCGATACTTATTGCACCTGTAAGATTTATAACATTATGTTTTCCGATAAGTTTAGTTTTAAATTTTATTTTTTTGTTTGATTTTTTATCTAATAATGTAAAAGACAATCCTTTAGGAGATGAAGTTAAATTATAACTATCATAATCTAAACATTTATTATTAACTCCATACGTAAAAACATTACCTTTTATATTCTGTTTAGCGAGATACTCATTATTATAATTAACAAATATAGTTCCATTATTTTCTATAACACTATTTACTAATTCAAATTTTGTCTTTATAATATTCTCCATTGTTTTAAAGCTTTCTAAATGTTGCGGGCCTATTGAAGTTATAATTCCAATTTTAGGTTTTACTATATCGCATATTTCTTTTATATCTCCAATGTTTGTAGCACCCATTTCACACACAAAAATTTGATGAATAGGTTTTAATTTTTCTCTTATTGTTTTCACCACTCCCATAGTTGTATTATAATTTTGTGGTGTAATCAGCACTTCATATTTTAATGATAAAGCCTTTGACAAAAAATTTTTAACACTTGTTTTTCCATAACTTCCTGTAATCCCAATTACTATTAAATTTGGCATATCTTTCATTATCTTTTTTGCTTGATTAATATAATATTTTTTCTCTAAATACTCTATTGGCGTATTTAAAAAATTAGCTATAAGAGCTATAATAGGAGATATTACATTTAAAAGACAAAGTTTTACAAAAATAAAATTCCCATTATTATTTGTTATAAAAAATATAAAAATTAATATAGATTCTGTTAAAAACATTCTTTTAACTCTATTTGTAATTTTAAATTTTATCTTTGCTTTCTTTTTAGGGAAATTATAAAGGATTGAAAAAGTTAAAAGCAATATGACAATTATAGAAACTATATTATTATTAAAAACTAATAATAGTGTTGGAAGTATTATTTCTAAAAGTTGTACTATAATTTTTTCATAGTTATTTTTTATCCAAAGCAAATGTTTCTTAAAAAAATATGAATTTAGCTGAAACATATGCATATGATAAATCAATAAAACTAATAAGTTTATTATATATTCTATTATAATAATTTGCCTCATTAATTACCTCCATTTAAAAATGCACTTATAATTTTATTCACATACGTAGGTCTTTCTAAAAAAACATAGTGAGAACAATTTTCCACTTTTATAAGAGCTGCATCTGGTATAAGTTTCTCCATAATTTCTCCATCAGATATAGGAGTAGCTGTATCATTTACTCCCCATATCAATAAAATCGGAACATTTATATTTGGTAAAACTTCTCTTATATCTTCTTCTATGAGTTGTACTAAAGTTTTTTTCATTACTGGACTTGCATTTCTATAGTCTTCAGAGCCAAAATTATTTTTTAATTTTGGTATCAAATTCGGGCAAGTAGCCTTGATAGGTTTTAATTCTAAAATTTTTTTGCAAAATTTAAAAATTTTTATTTTTAAATTTTGAGATAAAGTCTTTTTATGTACTATTCCAGCACTTGCAATTAATATTATTTTATTTACTTTAAAACTTAAATTTTTCTTGCTCATCAATTTTATAATAATTCTTCCACCGTTAGAATGTCCTATTAGGTCTACTTCTTTTATATTTTGATGTTTTATAAAATCAATAACAAATGTTACATAGTTATCTAGATTCCAGCAAGTTACAGGTTCTTCAGATTCTCCAAATCCTGGCATATCTAAACAATAGACAGTAGAATATGTAGACACCGAATTAATAATTGGCATATAGGTATTAACAGTTGCTCCCCAACCAGGAATAATTAAAACTGCTTTTCCATTACCTTTTTTTATATAATTTATATTTAAATTATTTATATTCGTTTTTATTAAAATCACACTCCTAAAAAATTATTCAAACATTTCATAGATTGTATCGTAATTGTCATTATCATTAAAATGCCACCATTCAAAAGGGAATGGCGAAAATCCACATTCTATCATAATATTTTCTAATAATATAACATTACTTCTTGTTTTATTATCTAAATTTTTATAATAGTCTCTATAACTTTCAACACCAAAATGATCAAACTCTGTTGGCATTTTTAGTTCATTATTATTCATATCACATAATGTAATATCTACAGCGCTTCCTTTACAATGATTACTATTTCCTTTTGTTGGATTAGCAACAAAATTCTCATTAGGACATACTTCCCACATTTTATATTGATATTCAATAGGTCTGAACGCATCCCAGATTTTTATTTTTAGTCCCAATTTATTAAGTTTTGAATTAGCATTTAATAATTTTTCAGCAGTTTTCTCTCTTAGCATACAAATAGGATATTTATATAAAACTTCACTAGTAAAATTATTGGAAGTGGCATATATAATATCTAATAATAGTCCATCATCTTCACTTAGTTCGCGCATTTTATATTTTTTCATAAATTCATTTTTATCCATCAAAATTCACCTCAAAAAATTTTAAATATATTCTATATTTTTGTGTTATAAAAATCAACTCACGCAAATTCACTAAAAAAAATATAATTCACATAAAATTCACAAAAATTTGACTATAAACTATTTTAGTAGTATAATTACATAGGGAGGAATCCATATGTCGCAAAGAAAATTTATAAGATTGAATATAAACGATAATTATCTTTCTTTTGGAAATGTGTTTAGAATTATAAAAGAAGAAACAAATACAACTAATATGTTTTTGCAATCTGATTTGTTTTCAATAATATTTAATACTTATAATATTGCAGATAGTACTGTGAATAATTACTGCACAGGTCTTAGAGCAATTAATCCAAAATACAGAAATTATTTTAAAGAAATGAAAAATAAGTTTAAACAAGATAAGAACGTTTTTATTTTTACTATTGGAAAAATATTGAATTTAATTGAAATTGAAGAAATTAATGTTGATAATATTACTATAGAACAAATAAATAATAGTTTAAAATTAAAACATATTTGTAATAGATTATATACTATAAGTAAAAATGATTCAGATGTAAATATAAAGTTATCCAATGAATTATATAAAAATTTAGAAGAATGTAATTTATATAATTTTATGGTACAAATATTATTCTATGTTATATTAGATAAGAAACAACCTATATATATTAATAATCAATTAAATGAATTAATTGAAAAAAATATTTATGATACAAACATTTCTGTTAATGATATTCAAGATTTTGTTAAAGTTCAATTGAATTCAGGCATTTGGTCAATAAGAGGTATTAATGAATTGGCAAAAAAAAATAATCCTTTTGCTTGTTTTGAAATTGCCTCTATGGAATTTCATGGAATAGCTACAGGAAAGCCAAGATATGAAGAAGCCTATAGGTATTACAAAATTGCAGCTGAACATAATCATCCAGTAGCAAATTGGGCAATAGGCTATTTGTACTATGAAGGATATATAGGAAATAAATCAAGAAGAGACTTGTACCTAGCTTTTAAATATTTCAACAAATCTAGAAAATTAAAATGTTCTAATGCTTTTAATAGTATTGGTTTAATTATATTAAATGGTAGCATACCTCATATAAATCCAAATAAAAGTAAAGCTATTGAATTGTTTGAAAAGGCTATATCTTTAGGTAATATCTATGCTTATAATAATTTAGGAAAAATATATGAAAATAAAAAGGATTATAAAAAAGCATATGATTATTATCTTTCTTCTGCTGAATTAGGTGAAAGTTGGGCTGCAAACAAAATAGGTGAATTTTATAGAACAGGAATTAGCAATGGAAAAGATTTAAAAAAAGCTTTTCATTATTATACTATATCAAGTGAAAGCCTAAGATTTACTCTTTGTCCGTGGTCAAAATATAATTTAGCAAAATATTTTTATAAAGATGGAAATTTAGAAATTGATGTAAAAAAAGATATTAATAAAGCTATTGAGTTACTAGAAGATATTGCAGATAATTTAATAGAAGCATCTAAAGAATTACTCTATATTTACTATGATCTTTATATAAAAAGTGGCAAAAAAAATAAGAATTACCTAGAAAAAGTTTATTTGTATAAAGAAAAATGTGAAAAAAATATTGATTATAATGATAAGATTAAACAAGATATAGAAAATCAATTAAAACAATTTCATATGATAACAAATCCAATAAATATATTATAAAGAAATATCAACTTAAAAGATATATCGAATAATTCACGACTAGTCAGTGAATTATTCGATATTTAAATTTTACTAAATAATTTTAAATTTTACTGTTGTTAAATAAGTACATAGCATCTTTATCTTGTCCTGTTGTTTCCATCTACATGCATTTAGCCATTAAAACATTATAAGATGATATTTAATAAAATTTATTGAATTACTTCTATATTCATCAATTCATTTTATTTTTATTATTTAGTTTGTAATAATTAAAAAGATTTTAACCTTTTCATAGGTCATAACACAGTAAGAGTAAGTTAAGTACACATTTTTCTTGCATCTTTTCGTATAAAAGGATTATGTACAGTATTTTCAATCAATTTTTTATACGCATATGGTTTTCTATATGCATTTCCTAAAGTCTCTCTATTTCTGTATTCTCTAATTT
>CANRCM010000023.1 GCA_947629085.1 uncultured Clostridia bacterium | reverse complement strand
AGTCAAGGACAACAGAATAGCCAAGAAAATCAAGAGCAACAAAATTCACAAGGTAGTCAAGGACAACAGAATAGCCAAGAAAATCAAGAGCAACAAAATTCACAAGGTAGTCAAGGACAACAGAATAGCCAAGAAAATCAAGAGCAACAAAATTCACAAGGAAATCAAGGAGGACAAAATTCACAAAGTCAAAAAGAAGAAACTGATATTGGACATGATACACATAGTTTGTGGGACAAAGCAATAGAAGAAAGAAAAAAAGAACAACAAGAGCAAGCAAAAAAGAAGGAACAAGAACAAAGCCAAACAAAAAAGAAAGAAAAAAAGGAAAGAACAGAAGGAGAAGAACAAGGAGAAAAAGAAAGAAGAGAAGTTGAAAAAAAATCAAAATTTGACAAGCAGGGTGAAAGAGAAACTTTTAAACAAAATAAAATAGAAAGAAGAAAACAATTACAGGAATTAAGTAGAGAATTAGCAAACAAGTCATCACACGAAGCAGGAGATGGAATACAAAGAGAAGGGAAAAAATTATCTGATATTGGAATAGCTACTCCATTAATTGATTGGAGAAAGTTGTTAAGACAAGCAACAAGATATGATGAGGAATATACAAGGAAAAATGCTAGAATGAGAAATGGATATTTCAGATATAAGTTAAATCAACTTCCAATGCCAGAGGCAGAAATTTTATTAGATACAAGTGGATCAGTAAGTGAAGTACTGCTAAAGAATTTTTTAAGAGAATGTAAAAATATTTTAAATAATTCAAAAGTTAAAGTAGGATGTTTCAATACAGAATTTCATGGATTTACAAAGCTTAGAAAATCAGAAGATATTGATAATATGAGTTTTCCAATAGGCGGAGGAACAGATTTTAATGCAGCAGTCGAAGCCTTTTCAAGAAAAGCACTAAACAAAATAATATTTACAGATGGAGAAGCTGATATGCCTAGAAAAACAGTTAGAAATGTTATTTGGGTTGTATTTGGTGGTGAAAAGATTAATCCTAAAGGTGGAAAAGTAATAAATATTACTGGTGAACAATTAAGAAGATTATATCAATCATCTATTCAAGATAAAGATGATAGAAGTATATAAATTGCATAAATCTTTACCTTAAGTAGAAATATTAAAAATATATCCTGTTTTCTTTATAAAGAAACAAAAATTGTATAAAATGAAACATTAAGGTTTTATAGTAAATACAAATTATATAAGATCTCGAAGAGAATTTAATGGTGGGGTTAATTTGAATAATAACAAAAAAATACTTCATATAGGAATTGTATTAAGGATAAAAAATTATTTATATTTTCACTCTTATGTTAATATAAAACAGAGTATAATAAATACCAAAAAATGTTAGTTGTATAAGAGTAGAAGGTAGAAAAGGGAAAATATTCAAAAAGTCTTGCAAGAAAAAAAATCTAATGTTATAATTTTAGATGTTGTGAATAATAATAAAAATAATAAATACTAAAAGAAAAGAGGATGATAATTATGAAAATATGTGTATATGGAGCAGCTAGTAGTTTAATTGATAATATTTACATAGAAGCAGGTGAAAAATTAGGACGAAAAATGGCCAAAAGAGGTCATGGACTAGTTTTTGGTGGTGGTGCTAATGGAATGATGGGTGCTGTTGCTAGAGGTGTAGCAAAAGAAAACGGAGATATTTTAGGAATAATACCAAAATTTTTTAGTGAAGCAGGTGCAGAGATTAGTTTTAATAAATGTACAGATTATATTTATACAGATACTATGGGAGAAAGAAAACAATTATTAGAAGATAAATCAAATGGATTTATAATAACTCCAGGTGGAATTGGAACATTTGATGAATTTTTTCAAGCACTAACATTAAAACAATTGGGAAGGCACAATAAACCTATAGTAGTATTTAATATAAATGGATATTATGATGAATTAGATAGAATGATGGATAAATCAATAGAAGAAAAATTCATAACAGATGATTGTAAAGATTTATATGTAGTAATCAATGATGCAGATAAAATTATAGAATATTTAGAAAATTATGATGAAGACGATATAGATATAAGTAAAGTAAAAATAAGATAGAGTAGGTAATTTTTTATGTTAGAAAATAGTAAGTTTACAGAAATTGATGAAGAATTTATCTGTGATAATTGTAAAAAAAAGGTTTCAAAATTAAAATACTCTTGTAGAAACCATTGCCCATATTGTTTACATTCAAAACATGTTGACAAAAATCCAGGAGATAGACAAGAAAAATGTCATGGAGATTTAGTGCCAGTGAGCCTAGAAGTAAATGGAAAAAAAGGATATGTAATAATCTTTAAATGTAAAAAGTGTGGAAAAATTAGAAAAAATAAGGCAGCAAAAGATGATAATATTGATATAATAATTGATTTAAGTAGTAAACAAATAAATATATAATAAATGAAACAGTGAAACAAATTTAATTTTATGTTAATTTGCTTCGCTGTATTTATTTCTTAGATTTGTCTATTTAAATTACCATTTGTAAAATCTTTTCCATCAAATCTATTGTTTGAATTTACAGTATTAATAATATTATTAATTTCATTTATAGATTCATGTAAAATATCAATTCTAGCATAATCAATATTAAAAGTATTAGGAAAAATAGAAATTGTTTTACTATTATAAATAGTAGAAACAGTTTGGATATTATCTGTTAAAATTTCAAAATTCATATTTAATCTGTCTTTCAAATAGTAAATATTTTGACTATTACATTTTGTTTCGCATTCCGGATAACATTTATTGGTATCTCCGAAATAAACAATAATTCATATTTAATAATGGTATTTTACCATATACTATTAACTCTTTTTGTAGGTAATTATAATTACATAAATTAGATAAAACATCTTTATCAGATTCTGGAGATATGGTAAATTTACTAATATTTAATTTTTTTAATTCTAAAACAGAATTAGAATTAAAAATATTAAAAGTATAATTTGCAATTATTTTAAAATGTTGTTTTAAATCTTCAAATAAATCATCTAACATTTTTATATTACCAATATTAGATACTACAAATCCCTTTATATCGTAATTATTAATTGTATTTTTTGCAATAGAATAGAATAAATTTTTATAATTTCCTTTTAATATGGTAGGGAAATAAATAAAAAGGTTGGCTTTTTTATTTAATATGTCTAATATTTTTTTGTAATTTTTATCTGAGAAATACTTTAAAGGAATATATATATTTTCTACATCTTTTAATTTTGAATAATCAAAATTTGAATTTATGATATTTAAGAGTAAAGAAATTTTAGGTTTAATAACATTAGATAAATTAAAATTTGTATTTGCAAAATTTCTCATATTATTCAAAACGGTAATATTTTTATCAGTATCTGTATTTAATACGTTATAAGGAAGTTGTCTATTAATTTTAGAAACTACATATGTGTAAACCTTTTCTAAAGCAGTTCTACGTAATTCATTTAAAATGCTTAATTTAGATAAATGAAGATTATTGTCTAGATCAATATGTATATTATCAAATACATAAGGAGTAGAATTTGTTTTAGAAATTTGTTTAATAATAGTTTCTTTATCTAAGGATCTATTTATTGCTTTTTCTGGTATGTATGGTAATTGACATGTGATATCTAAATTTTTATATTCTGGCAAACTACTTGAAGAAATTATATTAATTGAAACAGGAGAGTCTTTTTTTATGGTAATGTTACATTTTAATGGAATCTTTCTATTTTCTTTTGAAAAACTTCTATTAGCAATATTAATTAGAGATTTAGAGGATATTTTATAAATTTTATCACCTAAATTTATATTCCCTTTTATTCGTCCAAAAGTTACAGTTTGACCAGATTTCGTTTCTTTAATATTTTTGCTTTTATCCATTAATTCTGAAATTGTATAAGAACAATTTCCATTTTTAAGAGATACTTTATCACCAATTGCAATAGGTTCTTTTAATTTTAATGTAATATATCCTTTATTTTTATTATAATTTTGAATTGTTCCTAAAAATATGCCCATATGATTGGGTTTTTCTTTATATACTAATTGCTTATTTGGAGAATTAGTTAAGTGACCATTAGATAACATACCACGATTAAATACTTGAAGTAGATCCTTTTTATCTGCATCATCTATTTCATAAGGCATATTAGAAAGAGCTAAGTCAATATATTTTCTATAAATTCTAGTAACTGTTGCAACATATTCAGGGGATTTCATTCTACCTTCTATTTTTAAACAATGAACTCCAGCATTAATCATATCTGGTATATATTCTAATCCGCATAAATCTTTTGTGCTAAGAAGATATCCTGAATTTATTTTTTTATTATTCTCAAATAATTCATAAGGTAATCTACATGGCCCTGCACATTTACCTCTATTTCCAGATCGTCCGCCTAGCATACTTGAGAAGAGACATTGCCCTGAATAAGAAATGCATAAAGCTCCATGTATAAAACATTCTATTTCAATATTAGTATTTTTACATATATGTGTAATTTCATCCATAGAGAGTTCTCTTGCTAAAACAACTCTTCGAAATCCAAGTTCTTGTAATTTTAAAGCCCCATTCAAATTATGTATTGACATTTGAGTACTAGCGTGAATAGGTAAATCAGGTAATATTTTAATTAACTTCATGGCTAATCCTAAATCTTGTACAATAATGCTATCGATTCCAAATTCATAAGATCTTAAAGCAAGTTCTAAAGCAGAATTAAACTCTGAGTCTTTTAGTAAGGTATTTAAAGTTAGATTAGTTTTAACGCCACGAATTTTAGCATATTCAATTGCTTGTTTTAATTCATCTATATTAAAGTTATGTGCAAAATTTCTAGCACTAAATAAATTAGAACCAAAATAAACACTATCTGCGCCATTTTGAACAGCTGCTTTTAAACATTGAAAATCTCCAACAGGAGAAAGTAAGTCAATCATATTTTTACCTTCTTTATAATTATTTCTACAATATTATAACATAAAATATAATTTATTTGTGAAAAAGAAAATAAAAATAAATAGTATTATTATAAAATAAATAGTAATATAATTTTATTGACTAAAAAGATAGGTAATGCTATAATAATTTTGTAAAAAACATAAGAAAAAATGGAGGAAACAATGAAAAAAATCAATAAAATATTAAACATATTAATAATTATAAGTATCATTGTGCTTAGTATAGGTAGTATCAATGTAATAGTTTATGCAGAAAATGAAGTTAAAAATATAAATGCAAATACAAATACAAATGCACAACAAATTAATACAACGAGCTCAAATACAATTAGTAATAATAAAACAACTAATGGAAAATCAAGTAATACCAACTTAAGTAATTTGGGAATAACACCAAATGATTTTAAAGGATTTAAACCACAAACTACTACATATAATGTAACAGTACCTAAAGATTTAGAAAGTATTACAATTTATGCAACTGCACAAAGTTCAAAAGCAACTATTAGTGGAATAGGAAAGAAAAATTTAGGTGAAGGTACAAATAAATTCGAAATAATTGTAACAGCAGAAAATGGAGCGACAAAGACATATATACTAAATATCACAAAATCTGAAAATACCAAAAACACAGAAAATGTGCAAGAAAAATATACAGGAGATGGACTAGCTAGTTTAAATATAGAAAATGTAGAATTATCTCCTAAATTTGATACAATAGTTTATGAATATAGTGTAGAATATATTGGAGAAGATACTAAATTAAATATAAATGCAACTACAACAGATCCATATTATGATATAGAAATAACAGGAAATGAAAATTTAGTTGAGGGAGAAAACATTATCAATATATTAGTTACAGATCCCGATGGAAATAATGTAGCAGTATATCAAATAAATGTAAATAAAAGTTTAGTAAATGAAGAAATTAATAATAAAGAAGATAAAAAAGATCAAGTAAAAAAAATAATTATAGGTATAATTATTGCTGCTTTAATAATTACAATAATTATAGTAATAATAAAAATTAAAAGAAATAAAGAATGGGAATATGATGAGGAAGACCATTTACATGAAAATACAGCTAATAATAAAATATCAAAAAATAATCATAAAAAAATAGATAATTCAGAAGGTGAAAACTTGACTAAAGAACAAGCAAGAGAGAAATTTTTAAACAATTATAATAATAATTATGAAGAAATTGATAATAACATAGATAAGATAAAAAAGAAAAAAAGTAAAGGTAAAAGATTTAAATAAAATAAAAATTAATTAGATATAAAATAAAGAGGAGTTTCTATCAATAAGAAACTCCTTTTATGCTTTAATTATAATGGAATAGATTAGCAACAACCTCCTCTATTACCACCACAACAACAAGCAATTAATAATATAAGGATTATAATCCAGCAACAAGAATCGTCACCAAATCCGAATCCACCGCATCCTCTATTTTCTGGCATAGTCTAGACCTCCTTCCGATTAAAGAATATGTTATTTTCTTTTGTTACATCCTTTGTATGATATATAATATGAGAATTCAAAAAATGTGTTACAGATATAAAAAAGAAATATTTTATTACTTGTTCGCTTTTCTATTAATAAAAAATATGATACAATGCAAACTAGTAAAAGGAGAGATAATAATGCTAGACCAATCAAAAAAAGTAGGAGAAATATTTAGTGATTATAAAACAAGTTCAAATATAAAATATGCAGAATTAAGAGGGTTGAATGTATTAAAAAAAATAAATACATTAGAGGTAATGATTTATTTTGATGAATATATAGAAGTAAAAGAAATCTGGTATTTTGAAAAATTTTTACAAGAAAGATTTAAATTTGAAAATATTGATATAAAAATAAAATATCATGAGAAAGTAGAAAAAAAATCAATAAAAGAAGAATGGAAGAACATAATAGCATATATGGCACATAAATATCCACTTGCAAAACCGATGTTATTATTAAAGAGTGATTTAGAAGCAGAAGATAACAATATCATGATAAAAATGCATATAAAGGGTGCAGATTTTTTAAAAGCAAAAAAGACAGATAAATCATTAAGAAAAGTTTTAAAAAATTTATTTGATATAGATTATACTGTAAAAATAATAGAGGAACTATCAGTAGAAGAGATAAATAAAATAAACGAAAGATTAAAAAAGGAACAATCAGAAATTGTAGCTCATATTGAAGAGGAAAATAGAAATCATGCAATACAAAGTGAAAATAAAGAAGTAACAACTTTAGAATATAATGATGTGAATTATCAAATGCCAACTGAGATAGAGGGATATATTCCAGACGATGAAAATAATATAATTCAAGATTATACATCAGAAATACAAGAATATATAATGGGGAAACCCTCTAAAACAAAAGAAAAAAGAGTAAAAATTAAAAATATTACAGCAAATGATGGAAGAGTAACATTAGAAGGAAGAATAGTAACTTGTGAAGTACGTGAAACTAGATCTGGAAAGGGAATGCTTATCTTCGATTTATACGATGGAACAGGAACGATTACTATAAAATCATTTGCAAAAGACTTAAATGAAGGGCAAAAAATTGTAGAGAAAATAGAAAAAGCTAAAACAATAAAAATAATAGGAAAAGCAGGATTAGACACATATGTAAATGATGTAACAGTAATAGCAAATACGATTATAGAAACAGATGCAGATGTTCCAGAGATACCAACAGAAGAGAATAAAGAAGATACACCTCTTATTTTAGGAACTTCTGAAAATATAACATATCCATTAGTTAAAGTTCAAGATTTAGGTGTTGATGATGGTAAAATATCACTGCAAGGTGAAGTTATATTTACTGAAGATAGAACACTGAAATCAGGGAAAACATTACTTAGTTTTGATTTATATGATGGGACAAGTACAATTACTTGTAAAGCTTTTTTAAATAAAGAATCAGCTAAAAAGATAATTAAAAGAATAAAAACTGCAAAAGGATTAAAAGTATCAGGAACAGCAGGAATGGATACTTTTACTAATGAATTAACTGTTATGGTAAATACAATTGTTGAGTCTAAAGGATTAACAAAGAAAATAAGACAAGATAATAGTGAAGAAAAAAGAGTAGAACTGCATATGCATACACAAATGAGTCAAATGGATGCAATGACTTCGGCAAAAGATTTGATAAAAAGAGCAATGAAATGGGGAATGAAATCAATTGCAATAACAGATCATGGAGTTGTACAAGCATTTCCTGAAGCACATAAAATGCTTCGGATATGACAATCAAGATATAAAAGTTATTTATGGGGTAGAAGCATATTTAGCACCAGATAAAAATCCAATAGTTACAAATATAAAAGATCAAAATATAGATACAACATATTGTGTATTAGATTTAGAAACAACAGGATTTTCTGCTACAACAGAAAAAATTACTGAAATAGGCATTATGAAATTGAGAGAAGGAGAAGTAATAGATGAATTTAGTTGTTTTGTAAATCCTGAAAAACATATTCCACAAAGAGTATCAGAAGTAACTAACATTACAGATGACATGGTAAAAGATGCAGAAACAATAGATAAAGTATTTCCAAAAATGTTAGAATTTTTAGGAAATTCTGTAATTGTTGCACATAATGCAGGGTTCGATGTTGGATTTTTAAAACAAAATGCAAGACGATTGGGATATAAATTTGACTATACATATTTAGATACTTTAAGTTTGGCAAAAGATTTATTTCCAGACTATAAAAAATATAAATTAGGTAAAATTGCAGATAATTTGGGGATAAAAGTAGAAGTAGCACATAGAGCTTTGGATGATGTTGATACAACAGTAAAAGTATTTAAAATAATGCTTAAGATGTTAAAAGAACGTGGTGCTAAAAAATTAGAAGACATAGAAAAAGTAAGCAGTACAGAAGAAGCTAAAAAAGAAGAATATAAAAAATTAAGAACATATCATGCAATTATATTAGCTAAAAATTATGTAGGATTACGTAATTTGTATAAATTAGTATCACTTTCTCACATTAAGTATTTTTATAGAAAACCACGTATTCTAAAAAGTTTATTAGAAAAATATAGAGAAGGTCTAATTTTAGGAAGTGCATGTGAAGCGGGAGAATTATATCAAGCAATTGAGTTAGGAAAAACAGATGAGGAAATAGAAGAAATAGCAAATTTTTATGATTATCTAGAAATACAACCAATAGGAAACAATAATTTTTTAATAAGAAATGAGACCGTAAAAGATGAAGAAGGTTTAAGAGATATTAATAGAAAAATCGTAGATCTTGGAGAAAGGTTAAATAAACCAGTTGTTGCAACATGTGATGTACATTTTATGGATCCACAAGATGAAGTATATAGAAGAATTTTAGAGGCAGGACAAGGTTATGCAGATGCAGATACACAAGCACCTTTATATTTAAGAACAACTGAGGAAATGCTAGAAGAATTTAAATATTTAGGAGAAGAAAAAGCATATGAGGTTGTAATAACAAATACAAATAAGATCGCAGATATGTGTGATAGAATAAGTCCAATATCTCCAGAAAAATGTCCACCACATATACCAGGATGTGAGCAAGCAATTAAAGATATAGCATATTCTAAAGCACATGAATTATATGGAGATCCATTACCTAAAATAGTCCAAGAAAGATTAGATAAAGAACTAGATTCTATTATAAAAAATGGATTTTCAGTTATGTACATAATTGCGCAAAAATTAGTATGGAAGTCAAATGAAGATGGTTATATAGTTGGTTCAAGAGGATCTGTAGGTTCTTCTTTTGTAGCAAATATGACAGGAATTACAGAAGTTAACTCATTACCACCACATTATAGATGCCCAAATTGTAAATTTTCAGATTTTACAGATTATGGATATAAAAATGGATTTGATCTTCCAGATAAGGAGTGCCCAAAATGTGGACATCCTTTAGATAAAGATGGAATGGATATACCTTTTGAAACATTTTTAGGATTTAATGGAGATAAAGAACCGGATATAGATTTAAACTTTTCAGGAGAATATCAAGCAAAAGCACATAAATATACAGAAGTAATATTTGGTAAAGGAACAACATTTAAAGCTGGAACAATAGGTACTATAGCAGATAAAACTGCATATGGTTATGTAAAAAAATATTTTGAAGAAAGAAATATACCAATAAATAGAGCTGAAACACAAAGATTGGCTTCTGGATGTACAGGAATAAAAAGAACAACAGGTCAGCATCCAGGAGGAATTATAGTTGTACCAAAAGGAAGAGAAATTTATGAATTTTGTCCTGTACAACATCCAGCAGATGATGCTAATTCAGATATTATAACAACACATTTTGATTACCATTCAATAGATCAAAACTTATTAAAACTAGATATATTAGGACATGATGATCCAACAATGATACGTATGCTTCAAGATATAACAGGAAAAGATCCAACAAAAGTACCATTAGATGATAAAGAAACAATGTCAATATTTAGCTCAACAGAAGCCTTAGGTGTTTCAAAAGAACAGATTCATTCAGAAGTTGGAAGTTTTGGAGTTCCAGAGTTTGGAACAAAATTTGTAAGAGGAATGCTTGTTGATACAAAGCCTACAACATTCGATGAATTAATAAGAATTTCAGGATTATCACATGGGACAGATGTATGGTTGGGAAATGCGCAAAGTTTAATAGAAGCAGGAACAGTTACTCTTCAAGATGCAATTTGTTGTAGAGATGATATAATGATTTATTTAATAAAAATGGGATTACCTCCAGATCAAGCTTTTAAAATAATGGAAACAGTACGTAAAGGAAAAGCACTAAAAGACCCAGTAAAATGGAAAGAATATAAAGAAGTAATGAAAAATCATGATGTACCAGATTGGTATATAAAATCATGTGAAAAAATCAAGTACATGTTTCCAAAAGCCCATGCAGCTGCATATGTAACAAATGCTTTTAGGATAGCATGGTTTAAAGTACATGAGCCCCTAGCATATTATGCATCATATTTTTCAATTAGAGCTGATGAATTTGATAGTGATTGTATGATTTTTGGAAAAGAAAAAGTTAAAAATAAAATGAAAGAAATAGATTTACAAGGAAATAATGCATCAGTAAAAGATAAAAACATGTATGCTATATTAGAATTAGTATTAGAAATGTATGAAAGAGGATTAAACTTTTTACCAATAGATTTATACAAATCTCATTCAACCAAATTTTTAGTAGAGGAGGGAAAAATAAGACCACCATTAAATAGTATACCTGGACTTGGTACTGTGGCTGCAGAAGGTATAATAAAAGCAAGGCAAGAAGGAAAATTTATGTCCATAGATGATTTAAAAATACGCTCAAAAGTAGGTAATTCTGTAACTGATTTACTTAAAAAATATGGATGTTTAGATGGAATGAGTCAAAGTAATCAGATGAGTTTATTTGGATAAAAGGTAGAAAGGAAATAAATATGATAAAAACAAATATGATAAATTTTCAAGAAATATTTACAATGCAAAATATAATTATATATTTGATTATAATAAATTTATTTGGATTCTTTATCATGTGGTTAGATAAAAGAAAAGCCAAAAGAGGAGTATGGAGAATTCCAGAAAAAACTTTATTTATAATAACAGGATTAGGAGGAGGAATTGGAACTATTGCAGGAATGTATGTATTTAGACATAAAACTCAAAAATTAGGATTTGTAATAGGATTTCCATTTATTACTATACTTGAAATAATTACGATGTTTTATTTTTTAGTAAAAAAATAAACTTGCAATTTTATGTAAAATGTGATAAAGTATAAAATGTTCTTAGAACAAAATAATTATTTATAAGGAGTGAGCTACTTTATGGTAGGAAAAATCGTACAGCTATTAGGAATTCCATTGCAAAAAGGATTTCAAGTAGTTTACGGAATCTATGGTATTGATCCAGAACACAGTGATCGGAAATTAGATTTTGGAACAATAACATTTCAGCGACTTGATTTAGAGGCAAGTAAAACTCATTTCAATGGATATTTTATTGAACAAATCTTTGATGGACTTATGGAAAAGTTAGTTATTTCGAATTGTGAAATAGAAAAAGATGACGAAGAGAGTTCTCTTATGGTTATTATTCCAGAATTATCTAAATTAAAAACAAAAAGCAAAAGAATTATAGATGAATATTCCAATGAAGCAATCCTGGAAATGTATGAAGGAGATACTGTAGAGGTATCAAGATCGGTAAATGGGGATAGTGAAGTTTATAAAGCTGTAAAGAAAGGTAGAAAAATGTTTCTTATTCAAGAAAGCTGATAGATTCACTCTTAAAATTTCTCTGTAGAGAAAAAATAAAGGCCATACTAAAATTTTAGTATGGTTTTTATTTTTTATAAAGTTATATCGAAATTACTATGAAATTAAAAATTTAAAAAACTATTTTAACAAATTATTATATAAAAATAATTTGTTAATCATATTAGTATTTTTGTATATAAAATAAAAAGTACACATAAAAAGTTACAAGAATAAAATATACATAAAAAACATTATCTAAAACAAAATTTCTGTGAACAACTCGTGAACAAAAAAAGCTTGCTTTGAGTTGTTCACAAAGTTATCCACAGTTTCCACATTAAAAAACAATCTAAATGTGAGAAAATATTTTAAAGAATAAGGAGACATAAAACAAGAAAAGTTACATAAATGAAACAAAAACGTAACAAGTTTGAAATAAATTTGAAACAAAACTGAAATAAAAACAGAAAAATAGTAAAAAAATATCAAAAAATGCATAAAAATAGCATATAAATTAATCTAATTAAAAGATATTTGTAAAATGAAAATAGTTATAAATATAAATAGATAATAATTTTATGCAAGTAACAAAGCTAATAGTATTAACATATAATAATATAAATTAAAAAACAAAAAGGATGTGAAAATAATATATAAAAAATATATTATCATAAGAAATGTTGAAAAAATTTAAAGATAGATTTAAAAGAACATTGAAACGTTCTTTTAATAAGGATGATATAAATAAGAATGAATTAGAAAAAATATTAAATATGGGAGCAATTTTAGTAGATGTAAGAAGCCCTCAAGAATTTAAAGAAGGACATTTAGAAGGTGCAATATTGATTCCAGAATATGAATTACTTAGTAAATACAGAGAAATGCTTAAAAATAAAGAAAAAATAATTATTTTATATTGTTCAAATGGATTAAGAAGTAAAAGAGCTCAAGAAAAATTAAAAAAATTAGGATATAAAAATGTTCATACATTAAATACTCCTATTTAGTACAATTAAAAGAATAAAAGTATTGTGATTTTATATTGAATATGTTAAAATATCAAATATAGAAGTCAAACAGGAGGAAATATGTATAAAAGACAAAATTATATCAGAAATTTTTGTATTATAGCCCATATAGATCATGGTAAATCAACACTTGCAGATAGATTAATTGAAATGACAGGAGTATTATCTAAAAGAGAAATGGAAAGTCAAGTTTTAGATAATATGGAAATAGAAAAAGAAAGAGGAATTACAATCAAATCTCAAGCTGTAAGGATGATTTACAAAGCTAAAGATGGACAAGAATATACGTTTAATTTGATAGACACGCCAGGACATGTAGATTTCAATTATGAAGTATCAAGAAGTTTAGCAGCATGTGATGGCGCAATTTTAGTTGTAGATTCAAGTCAAGGAGTAGAAGCTCAAACTCTTGCAAATGTATATTTAGCAATAGATAATAATTTAGAAATAATACCAGTATTAAATAAAATAGATTTACCTAATAGTAGAGTAGAAGAAGTAAAAAAAGAGATTGAAGATATAATAGGAATACCTGCAGAAGATGCACCATGTATTTCTGCAAAGTCAGGACTAAATGTTGAGGAAGTCTTAGAAAGAATAGTAACAGATTTACCAGCACCAAAAGGTAAAGAAGATGCTAAAACGAAATGCCTTATATTTGATTCTTATTATGATAATTATAAAGGTGCATTAGCATATGTAAGAGTAATGGATGGAATTGTAAAAGTAGGTGACGAGATAACACTAATGGCTTCAAATAAAACTTTTACAGTTACAGAAGTGGGCTATTTTCTACCAGGAAACAATATTACAACAAATGAGATAAAAGCAGGTGAAGTAGGTTATATTGCGGCAAGTATAAAAAGTTTATCAGATATCAACGTTGGTGATACAATAACATTAAAAGAAAATCCAGCAGAAGAACCTTTAAAAGGCTATAAAAAAGTAAAGCCAATGGTATATTGTGGCTTATATCCAATAGATGGAAGTCAATATGAAGATTTAAAAGAAGCTTTAGAAAAATTAAAACTTAATGATGCTGCTCTAGAATATGAACAAGAGTCATCTATAGCATTGGGATTTGGATTTAGATGTGGTTTCCTAGGATTATTGCATCTAGAAATAATAGAAGAAAGATTGGATAGAGAATTTAACTTAGGATTAATTACAACGGCACCGTCAGTTATTTATAAAGTATACAAAACAGATGGACAAATCATAGAATTATATAATCCAGAGGATTTACCAAA
Organism: uncultured Clostridia bacterium; assembly: GCA_947629085.1. GTDB lineage: Bacteria > Bacillota > Clostridia > TANB77 > CAG-508 > CAG-269. The sequence continues at coordinate 3,398 of CANRCM010000023.1, read as the reverse complement.
ACCACAAGAAATATCATATATAGAAGAACCATTTGTGACAGCTAACATATTAACTCCAAAAGAATATGTTGGAAATATAATGGAATTATGTCAAAGAAGACGTGGAATTTATATAGATATGAAATATTTAGATGAAAATAGAGTAACTCTTATTTATGAAATGCCATTAAATGAAATAATATATGACTTTTTTGACAACTTAAAATCAAAAACAAAAGGATATGCATCATTAGATTATGAATTTAAAGATTATAGAAAATCAAATTTAGTTAAATTAGATATTTATATAAATGGAGAAATTGTAGATGCATTAAGTTTTATAGTACATAAAGATGGAGCATATGAAAGAGGCAAAAAAATGGTAGAAAAATTAAAAACAGTTATACCAAGAAAATTATTCAAAATACCAATTCAAGCTGCAATAGGAGGACAAATTATTGCGAGGGAAACAATTTCTGCTATGAGAAAAGATGTGCTTGCTAAATGTTATGGAGGAGATATTACAAGAAAGAAGAAGTTATTAGAAAAACAAAAAAGGGGAAAGAAAAAAATGCGTGAAATTGGAAATGTAGAGATACCACAGGAAGCATTTTTATCGGTATTAAAATTAGACGACGAATAATTGTATTTTGTGAAGAAAGGATGGAAAATGAGAGAAAAATATAACAAAAAGATAAAAGATAAAAATTACCATGACCAAATAGAAGGTAGAAATTCGGTAATAGAACTATTAGAGAGTGGAAAAGATATAAATAAAATATTTATATCAAAAGGAGAAAGACATGGCTCTATAAATAAAATTATAGCAATAGCAAAAGAAAAGAGAGTTATAATTGTAGAAAAAGATAAAAAACAAATGAATGAAATGGCGCAAACTCAAAATTATCAAGGCGTTATTGCTATAGTTCCACCTTTCCAATATTGTGAAATAGATGATATATTGGAAGAAGCAAAAAATAAAAATGAAGAACCATTTGTATTAATATTAGATGGTATAGAAGATCCTCATAATTTAGGTTCTATAATAAGAACAGCAGAAACAGTAGGAATACATGGAATTATAATTCCAAAAAGAAGAGCTGTAGGAGTTAATAGTACTGTAAATAAAGTATCAGCAGGAGCTGTAGAACATATGAAAATAGCTAGGGTTACAAACATATCAGACAGTATAGAAAAATTAAAAAAAGAAGGATTATGGATATGTGGAACTGATATAAATGCAGACAAATATTATTATGACCAAAACTTAAAAGGAGCATTAGCAATTGTTATTGGAAATGAAGGAAATGGAATAAGTAAAAAAGTAAAAAGTAATTGTGATTTTTTAGTAAAGATACCAATGAAAGGAAAAATTACATCTCTAAATGCTTCTGTATCCACAGGAATTATAATATATGAAGCAATGAAGCAAAGAATGTAATAAGAGGAGGAAAATATAATGATGACAAAAAAGAAAAGAAGAATGGTAATTATAGGAATTCCGTTAATAATTATTATAATTCTTATAATGATAGTTATATATATGTATATAACTACAGATATATTTAAATCAAACTCAACTTTATTTTTTAAGTATTTAGGAAAGAATTCTGAAAATATAAATGAAGTTATTTATGCACTAGGAAATAATATTGATAATCTAGAATCAAAAAAATATGAGGAAAATAGTGAATTTCAAATTAATTATATTGAAAATTATGAAACAAATGTAGAAAATAAAGATAATGCAATAAATAAATTAAGAATTAAATTAGAAGGTAAAACAGATGAAGAAAATAACTATCAATATAAAAACATAAAGCTATTGAATGAAGATGAAACTGCTGCTCAAATTGAATATATTAAAAAAGACAAAGAATATGGAATAAAGTTTTCAGATTTATTTAGTCAATACCTAGTTGTAGAAAATAATAACCTTAAAGAATTATTGAAAAAAATGGGATATTCAGATGAAGAAGTTCAAGATATACCAGATAGCTTAGAAATTAAAGATTTTAAAGATATAAAATTTAGTGATGAGGAATTAGAGATATTAAAACAAAAATATTTTAATTTAATTAGTAGCAAAATACCAAAAGATAAATTTTCTAAAAAATCTAATCAAACAATTAGCATAAATGAAAACACTATTAAAGCAAATGAATATACGTTAACATTAACAAAAGAACAATTAAATAATATTTATATAGATATATTACAAACTATAAAAGAAGATGAAATTATTTTAGGAAAATTAGATGAATTCCAAAAAAATTATAATATTAATTTAGGTAAAAATACAAAAAATGATGTAAAAACAATGTATGAAAGCAAAATTGAAGAAACAATAGATAAAATTAATAAGACTAATATAGGAACAGATGAAACGAAAATAATTGTATATGAAAGTAAAGGAAATACTGTAAGTACTATATTGCAAACCACAAATAAAGAAATAGATTTTGATAATTTAAATACAAACGAAGAAAGGTATTCTGCAATTATAATTAAAGATTATGATAAAGAAACAAAAAAAATGACATTCAAAGAAAAAGATAATAATATTGAAATAATAATTGAAGATAAAAGTGATGAAAATCCTATAAAAATTACTTATACAAAAAATCAATATTTAAATGATAAAGAGTATAATGAAAACATAGAAATTATATATGAAGATGGTAATAATAAAATACAGTCAAATTACAAAAATATATTAAAAGAAGCTAATTTACAAGAAGGGCTTACAGAATTTACTGATGAAAACAGTGTTAAATTAAATGATTTAAATTCAGAGCAATTAAGTGCTGTTTTAGCAAGAGTAAATGAAGGAATTGAACGAAAAACTACAGAAATTATGCAACAAACAAAAATTGAAGAAGAAATACAAAAAATATTAAAGAATATAGGAATAAAAAAAGATATAGAAATATTAGAAAGTGAGCGGAGTATCTGAATCTGAAAAAAATAGATATAATTCTAATTTTGAAATTTTACAAGGCGAAGAACTTAAAGCAGAAGAAGTTCTAAAGGCGATAGAGGTAATAAAGCAAAATATAGTTGATTTACAAATTGTCTCAGATAAACAATTAAAAATACAAATAGGAAAAGAAAGTAATGATGAGTTAGTAAAAAATCTTGAAAATTTTATTGAAAAATCTAGTAGTAAAACATATAATTTACAAGTTGAATATGATGATGAAACAGGGTTAGTAAACTATATGGTATTAACTATGCTAGAAGAAAAAACATAATAAATTTTAATAAAAAATCTTCCATTTTTAATGGAGATTTTTTTTATAAAAAAAATGAAAAAATAAAGTAAAAAAAGATATAAAAAAGTTGGTAAATTGTAAAAGTAATATCCAAAAGAAAAAGTAAATTCCAAATGTAAGAGAAACGTCAATTTTTAGGCGTTT
>CANRCM010000022.1 GCA_947629085.1 uncultured Clostridia bacterium | reverse complement strand
AACGCCTAAAAATTGACGTTTCTCTTACATTTGGAATTTACTTTTTCTTTTGGATATTACTTTTACAATTTACCTCTTTTTTACTTTTTGTTTTCTCTTGACATGAACTAAATTTAGTCATATACTAAACTCATAGAAAATAAAAAAAGGGGGCATTATTATATGGATAGCATGATAGAAATTAGATGGCATGGTAGAGGTGGTCAAGGTGCTAAAACGGCTTCACTTTTACTCGCTGACGCTGCTTTCAACACTGGAAAGTATATACAAGGTTTTCCAGAGTATGGTCCTGAAAGAATGGGGGCACCTATTACTGCATATAACAGAATTAGTGATAATCCTATTACATTACATAGTAATATTTATGAACCTGACTATGTCGTAGTTGTAGATGACACTCTTTTAGAATCTGTAGATGTAACAGCTGGTTTAAAAGAAGAAGGTGCAATTGTAATAAACACAACTAAATCTGAAGATTACTTAAAAAAAGTATTAAATGGTTACAAAGGAAACATTTATACAATTAACGCAAGAAAAATTTCTGAAGAAGCTTTAGGAAGATATTTCCCTAATACTCCAATGCTAGCTGCTATTGTAAAAGTAAGTGGAATTATGACTGATGAAGCTTTATTAGAAGATATGAAAGGTTCTTTTAAACATAAATTTGCTAAAAAGCCTGAAGTAATTGAAGGTAATATGAAAGCTTTAGAATTAGCATTAAAGGAGGTAAAAATGCTATGACAAATATAAATGTAAATACTCCTATGGAGGAAATGACTTCAGCTGGTAATATTTATACTGCTGGAAATGCGAAAGAATTTAAAACTGGTGATTGGAGAAGTATAAGACCTGTTTTTTTAGAAGAAAAATGTAAGCAATGTGGTTTATGTTTTCCTGTTTGTCCTGATGATGCAATACCAGTTAATAAAGATTGTAAAAGAGAAGATTTTAATTTTAATTATTGTAAAGGATGTGGCGTATGTGCTAAAGTTTGCCCATTCGGAGCAATTGAAATGAAGGAGGAATGAGATTAATATGAGTATAAGAGAAAGATTAAGTGGTAATGAAGCTGCAGCAATTGCTATGAAACAAATTAACCCAGATGTAGTAGCAGCATTTCCAATTACTCCCTCTACCGAAATACCTCAATATTTTTCAACTTTTGTTGCAAATGGAAGTGTAGATACAGAATTTGTTGCTGTAGAAAGTGAACACAGTGCTATGTCAGCTTGTATTGGTGCTGAAGCTGCAGGTTCAAGAGCTATGACAGCAACATCTGCTAACGGTTTATCTCTAATGTGGGAAATGATTTACATAGCATCAAGCTTAAGATTACCTATTGTTTTATCTTTGGTAAATAGAGCTGTATCTGGTCCATTAAATATTCATAATGATCATTCAGATGCTATGGGTGTTCGTGATAGTGGTTGGATAATGTTATTTTCAGAAAACAATCAAGAAGTATATGATAACTTAATTATGGCTCATAAAATTGCAGAAAATAAAGATGTAAAATTACCTTTAATGGTATGTCAAGATGGATTTATTACTTCTCACTCTATTGAAAACATAGAATTAGAAGAAGATGAAAAAGTAAAAAAGTTTGTTGGAAAATATAAACCTGAACATTACTTACTAAATCAACAAGAACCTATTTCCGTTGGTCCACTGGATCTTCAAGCTTATTTATTTGAACACAAAGTACAACAAGCAAATGCAATGAAAAATGCAAAAAAAGTTATTTTAGAAGTAGCAAAAAATTTTGAATTAATGACGGGTAGAAAATATGGCTTATTTGAAGAATATAAATTAGATGATGCAGAAGTTGCAATTGTTTGTATGAATTCTACTGCTGGTACTACAAAATATGTTGTAGATGCTTTAAGAGAAAAAGGAATTAAAGCAGGATTATTAAAAATACGTGTATATAGACCTTTTCCATCAGAAGAAGTAGCAAAAGCTTTAAGTCATTTAAAAGCTATTGCAGTTTTAGATAAATCTGATTCTTTAAATGGTGCTGGTGGTGCCTTATTTGAAGATGTAACAAGTGCTATGTATGTAGAAAAAAAATATGTACCTACTGTAAACTATGTTTATGGTATTGGTGGTAGAGATACTAAAGCAGATGATATTAAAAATGTTTATGAAGATCTTTTAGAAATCGCAAAATCTGGTAAAGTAGTAAACACTTATAGATATTTTGGAGTTAGAAAGGAGGCGCAAGACTAATGCCTTATAATTTAAAAGAAGTAGTAGCAAATAAGCCTTCAAGATTTACATCAGGACATAGAATGTGTGCTGGATGTGGAGCACCTCCAGCTGCAAGAATGATAATGAGAGCTTTAAAACCGGAAGATCATGCTGTCATAGCTGGTGCAACTGGATGTATGGAAGTTTCTACTTTTATTTATCCTTATACGTCTTGGACAGATTCTTTTATACATACAGCATTTGAGTGTGCAGCTGCAACATTATCTGGAGCAGAAGCTGCATATCAATCACTAAAAAAACAAGGAAAAATAGATAATACAACTAAATTCATTGCATTTGGTGGAGATGGTGGAACTTATGATATAGGAATTCAAAGTCTTTCAGGAGCAATGGAACGTGGTCATGATATGGTTTATGTATGTTATGATAATGGTGCTTATATGAATACTGGTATTCAACGTTCTTCTGCAACACCAAAGTTTGCAGATACTACAACATCACCTGCAGGCAAAGTCATTCCTGGTAAAATGCAATCTAGAAAAGATTTAACTAAAATTATGATTGGACATCACTTACCATATGTTGCTCAAACAATAGGTTATATGAATTTTAAGGATCTTTATGAAAAATCCGAAAAAGCTATTTATACACAAGGTCCAGCATTTTTAAATGTCTTAACTCCATGTCCTAGAGGTTGGGGTTATCCAACAGATACTTTAATGCAAATAAATAAATTAGCTGTTGAAACTTGTTATTGGCCTCTATATGAAGTAATTGATGGAAAATATAAAATCAATTATAAACCTGCAAAGAAATTACCAATTGAAGAGTTTTTGAAACCTCAGAAAAGATTTAGACATATGTTCTTACCTGGTAATGAATGGATGATAGAGGAATTTCAAAAAGAGGTTGATTCAAGATGGCAAGAACTTTTAAATTTAGAAGAAATAACAAATAAAGAATAATAAAATATTTATAACAAAAAAATATAAGCAATACCTATTAAAATGTATTGCTTATATTTTTTATTTATATTTTTTGTATTTTCTACATAATAACATTTATATTATAAACATTTCTTTCTCCATCAAGTTTAATTTTATTTTCTACTTCTACTCCATTTAAAATTACTTTTTTGACTCCTGTATTTTTACCTTCTGCGTTATTGACTTTAATATTATAAATGCTTTCTTTCCATCTGTATTGAATCTGATATTCCTTCCACTCTTTTGGAATGCATGGATCTATCTTTAAATATCCTTCTTCTATTTTTAATCCTAATAAATATTCAATTCCTGCTTTATAATACCAACTACTTGACCCTGTATACCATGTCCATCCACCTCTTCCTGCTAAATTATTTGTACCATATATATCTGCTGCAATTACATATGGCTCAACTTTGTATTTGTTACTTGCTTCTTTTGTTCTACTATGCTCAATAGGATTAATCATTCTATAAATTTCTGTAACTTTATCTCCAAACCCTAAAATTGCTTCTGCAATAACAACCCAAATTGCACCATGTGTGTATTGTCCTCCATTTTCTCTAACTCCAGGTAAATATCCTTTTATATATCCTGGTTCTAATTTACTTTTTTCAAATGGAGGATCAAGTAATTTTATAATTCCATTTTCTCTATCTATTAAATGATTTTCTAAACTCTCCATTGAAATATATTTTTTATCATTATCTCCTGCATTTGATATAATACTCCAACTTTGTGCAATGCTATCTATTCTACACTCTTCATTTTTCATGCTTCCTAAAACGTTTCCATCATCCATAAAAGCTCTTCTAAACCATCTTCCATCCCATCCTATTGTATTTAATTCTCGTTTTAAATTAACTTTGATTTCTTCATATTTATTAGCCCTGTTTTCTTCTCCCCTATCTTTACATATATTTATAAAATCATTTAATATTTTATATAAGAAAAATCCAAGCCAAACGCTTTCTCCTTTCCCTTTATTTCCTACAGTACTAAATCCATCATTCCAATCTCCTGTACCAATTTTAGGTAATCCATTTTCTCCAAAATTTAAACTTTTATCAATTGCTCTAATACAGTGCATATAAATACTTTCTTTTATTTGTCCTTTTTGATATTTATCATATTTTTCATCTTGACCTTCCTCTAATAAATCTCCAATAAGATATGGTGTCTCTATATCTAAAATACTCTTGTCCCCTGTAAATTTAATATATTCTATTACTAAAAAAGCTAACCATAATAAATCATCAGAAAATCTGGTTCGTATACCTCTTCCGTGTTTCTTCATGCCACCAATGTAAAACATCTCCCTCTATAAATTGATGTTTACTGTGTTTTATTATTTGTTTCTTCAAAAACTCTGGATCAAGATATTTTAATCCTAAAGTGTCTTGTAACTGATCACGAAATCCTAATGCTCCTCCAGATTGATAATAACCACTTTTTCCTACTAAACGACTTGTAATCGTTTGATATACTATCCATCCATTTAAAATAATATTAATCGACTCTAATGGAGTATATACTTGAAGTCTTCCTAATAGTTCTTCCCAATAATTTTTTATTTTTACTAATTCTTCTCTACAATTTGTAATTTTACTATATTTATAGGCAATATTTTTACAGTCGATTACATTCTCATCTGCACCTAATATTAAAGAGATTTCTTTATTTGCAAAACTCTCTAGTTCAATTTCAATTTCATATACAATGCAAGTTTTTTTACCTAAACTATTTTCATTGTTTAGACTAACCTTTTTTAATCCATCTGGATTTTCTATTCCACCTTTTCCTAAGAAAAAGTTTTTATCTCCTGTATATGATAATATTTTTTCACTAGAAGATATATATACTTGTATATTATTTTGATCACTACTATATAATCTTTTACTTATTACTAAATTATTATTTTTATCGAATTTAGTTGTAATATATCCATCAGATTTTAATTCATCTTCTCCCAGTACGGGTTTTACATAATAATATAATTTAATCCTTTTTCTATTTGGAGTTGTATTTTTTAAATTTAATATTCCTATTTTACATGAATCTTCTTTAGGAATAAATACTGTTAGCTCTTGGTTTATTTCATTACTATGATGGATATACTTTGCATATCCAAATCCATATATAACATTATAATTTTTTTCATCAGGTCTTGGATTTAGTCCTAATGACCATATTTTTTTACTTTCCTCATCTTTTAAATATATAATTTCGCTTGGAATATCTAAACATGGATCATTTTCCCATGCTGAAACACGGCTTAATCTACTATTTTTAAACCAACTATATCCACCCATATTTTCTGTAACTACTGAACCAAATTTTTCATTTGCTATAATGTGACTCCATACAGTTGGTAGTCTATTTTCTTTACTTACCTTTATCAAATATTCTTTTCCATCTTCTGAAAAAGCTCCATATTCATTATAATATTTTAAATTTTCTATATTTTCTAATACATCTATATCATCTTTTTCTTCTTTAATAGGAGCTATTATATTTTCTTCTTCTCCTATTTGTTTATATTTTTCTAAATATTCTTCCTCTAAATCTTTTATATTATTTTCTAATCCACCTTTTATACTATCAATAATTATACTTGAAACAAAATTTAATAATTCAGTGTCTCTTTTATCTATTTCACCTTTTGATAAAGTAAATATTCCTCCTTTTATATTTTTAAAATATGCCATTTGTTGATTTAATATACTACTTTCAATCTCTTCTTTAACATAATTTTCATAACTATGTTTCTCCTCATCTAAAATTACTATTTCTAATTGTATATTTTTTGTTCTAAAAAATTCATAAGCTTTTAATACTTCTTTTATAACATAAATATCATTTAAATCTCTTATTTTTACTAATATAATTGGTAAGTCTCCTGATATACCATATTTCCACAAATTTTCTTGTTTATAGTAGACTTCACTTTCTTTATCTATAATCTGGCTTTTTACTGAATTATCAAAAACAATATAAGATAACATCTTTTGGTATAGGGCTATTTCTTTCCCTTTTATATTTAGATATCTACTTTCTGCCTCTACCTTTGCTTTTGAAAGTTCAAATTCGTTCTTAACATTTTGATCTGTTTTATACTTTTGTAAATTTTTCTTTACCATTTCTTTATCTTCTCCAACTGATAAAATAAAATCTACACTTATTTCTTCTTCTGGTTTTATTTTTATTGTTCTTTTTATAGCTATAATAGGTTGTGTTACTAATCCAACTTTTTTCGATAGTGGTATTGAATTTTTTACTTTTTGGGGTACATCAAAATTTCCTCTTCCTATAAAACTTTCCTTATTGATTTCATACTCTAAATCTCCAATTGTTTCACACTCTGTTGATAATGTAACCTCAGCATATAGTTTTTTATCCTCTATTTTCCTTTTTCGTCTTTCAATATATATACTTCCTAATTGCTCATCATAATTTATTGTTAGAAATAAATTATTAAAGACAGGATGTGCGTAATCTTGTTCTTTAGTAGATAATATTGGTTCAAAATATGCTGTTACTTCTAATATTTCTTCTTCTGTTCCCAAATTTTCTAATATTATTCTTCTTAATTCTACTGGTTCATTTGAACTAATTGTTGTTTTAACTTTTGCTTTTATGTTTCCATTTATTATTTCTTGTTCATCTTTATCTGGCATAAAACTAATCTTATAGTTGGTTTCTTTTAAATCATTATTTTTATAATTTGAACTTAAGATTTTTTTATTCTTAATATTTTTTATATCAAAAAATATTCCTTGAGAATAATCAGCTGTTTTTTTAAATCTATTTATATAATAATTTTTATATTTACTTAGACCCTCTCCTTTTGTATTCATTGCAATCAAATAATCTTCATTTGCAATAAAGTTTCCTGTAATTAATCTTTCGTCAATTTTATCGTATGTTGTTTTTATATAATTTTCATAATCTTTATATTTTAATTTTTCAACTTTTTCTTTTTTCTCTTTTGTTATAATTGATTTTTCTGGCATAACCTCTTGTAGCAATATGCTTACTGCCTCTATTTCCGGATTTTTCATAAATCTTTTTTGTAAAATATTATTATTAAATAAATTATTAATTGAGAGAAGTATTAAGCCTTGATGGTGAGCCATATAAGTTTTAACAATACTTGAGGTTTTTCCCTTTTCTACTCTTTCTGGAGTATAATCAATAGATTCAAAAAAACCATATTTCCCATTCATTCCTTCATTTTCTAGTCTTTTTAAATTTTCAATTTCTTCTTTTGGTTTTTCACTTATTGCTAAAATTCCTCCATAACTTGATACTACCATTTCGTCTGCTAATCCTCTCTTTAATCCAAGCCATGGTATTCCAAAAGCTTTATATTGATAATTAGATTTTAAATCCTTCAAATTAAATGCAGATTCGGATATTCCCCAAGGTATATTTAATTTTTTAGCATATTCTTGTTGGCTCTTTATCATGAATTTACATGATTCATCAAGTAAACTTCCTTCATATTTTGGAATGTTTATATTTGGCATTAAATATTCAAATGCTGTTCCCGACCATGATATTAATCCTTTATATTTTCCAAGTATTGTTAATGTTCTACTCAAATGATTCCAATGCTTAGATGGTACATCTTTTTTAGATATTGCAATTAAGCTTGCTTGTCTTGCTTCAGATGCTAATAAATCATAATATGAATCTGTTAATTTATTTTCTTCTACATTAAATCCAATAGAAAAAAGTTGTTGTTCACTATTATATAAAATAGAAAAGTCTGTATCATTAATTAATTTATTAGTAATTTCAAGCAACTTTTCTATTTCTATCTCATTATAACTTTTGTTTTCTTCTAAAAATGCTTTTACTACATATAAATATCCCACTAAATTACCACTATCAACAGTTGAAATATATCTCGGTATAAGTGGTACTTTAGTCTTTATATTATACCAATTGTATAAATGTCCATTCCACTTTTGTAAACTTTCTACCGATAAAATTATATTTTTTAATAGTTTTATTACATGTTCTTTTTTTATATATCCCAAATCTCCTGCTGATATGACTGCAAGCATAGATAACCCAATATTTGTAGAAGATGTTCTAGGAACTATTTTTTCCTTTCTATCTTCTTGATAATTATCTGGTATTAAATAATTGTTTTCTTCAGTTAAATACGTTTCAAAGAATTTCCATGTTTTTTTACCAATGTCTTTTATATATTTTTTATCTTTTTCATCTAATTTTTTAACTACATTTTCTTTGTTTTCATCTTTACTAATAAACCACATTATATATGGAGTTATAAGCATATATATTCCAAGTAAAATCCATAAAACAGAATTATTTATTATAGCTAAAACTATTGAAAAAATACCCAATATTACATTTGCTATCATTTCATTATAATATGATAATATATTTGACTTAGATTGCTTTTCAGCTTCTTCTGAAGTTATCCATTTCAATAAATTTTTATGGCTAAACATAACCCTATAGATTGTTACTATTATTGATTTTATTGATATATATGCCTTATGAGGTAAACATCCTAATGTTAATATAGCTCTTATAATACTACCTTTTATGCCAGATATTTTAGGAGTAAATGTTTTTTGTTTTTGCTCTCCCTCTTTTTTAAATATTATATTATTTATTAATTCTAAAATAAAAGGAATAATTGCTATAGTCATTATCAATAAACTAATCCCATTATTTTCTTTACTATATATACTTCCTATTACTTTACAATAAATTATACTTATTATTGAACTAATCTCTAATAAACTTCTTCTTAAATTATCAAATATTTTATATTTAGATAATAAATTTAGAGGACTCTTATTACCAAGCCATTTTGTTATTTGCCAATCTCCCCTGATCCATCTAGATAAACGATTTATAAAACTATTATATTTAGTGGGATAACCATCCATTAGCATAATATCCGATACTAATCCACATCTTAAATAACATCCTTCTAATAAGTCATGACTAAGTACTGTATTCTCTGGAATTTGATTTTTTAATACTTTAGAAAATACTTTTAAATCATATATACCCTTTCCTGTAAAAATTCCTTCTCCAAAATTATCTTGATATATATCAGATATCGCATTCGTATATGAATCTATTCCTCCTGCTCCTGCAAATATTTTTGTAAATAGTGTTTTATAACTAATATCCAAATTAATTCCAACTCTTGGTTGCATAATTGCATGTCCATCTACTACTATATTTTTTTCTTTATCTATAATAGGTTTATTTAAAATATGTGCCATTGCTCCAATAAGTTCAAAGCCAGAATTTAGTATTAAATCTGTATCTGAGTCTAAGGTTATAATATATTTTATATTTGAAAGTTCTTTTTTAAAATTTTCTTTATCATCACAGTTTTTTAATTGACTTTCTATTGTATTTTCTCTAAATGGATTTTCTAGGTTTCCTAATAAATATTCATTAAATTGATTAAGTAACCCCCTCTTTCTTTCCCATCCTAAATAAGAATTTTCTTTTTTATTAAATATTCTATTCCTATATATAAAATTAAACTTTTGTATATTTTGTTGTTCTTTTTTATACTTTTTATTTAACTTTTCTACTTGTTCTATTCCTTCTTTAATTACTTCTTCATCAAACTGTTCCGTTTTTTTACTACTGCTACTACAATCTCCAAGTAAAGTAAAATATATATTTTGAGATTTATTAGCTAAATAGTATACTTCTAATTTTCTCATTAATTCTGCAACTTTCTCTTTTGACTTTACTATTGTTGGTATTACCACCATTGTACCGTTTTCTTCATTTATTCCACTTGTCATATCAATCTTTGGTATTAATTTGGGTTTTACTATTTTGCTTAATATATATTGAATTATTTGCACTACTAATTCTGATGATGGTATTAAAAAAATAATAAAGCTTATTATAAATACAAATATATTGTCTATATTATTATTTATTATATATGCTAACCCCATGGATACTGCTATACTAAAAATAAAATTGACCCATATATATAATTGGGCTTTATTTTTTAAACTAAGATTTTTTTTATTTTTATAATTTAACTTACTGTATAATTCATCTATTCCTCTATCTATTAAATAATATCCAATATGCCCATTTTTAGTTGTTTTGGGGTTTTCTTTTGATAATTCTAATATTTTTCTTGTTATATAAATTTCTGATATCTTTGTTTTTCTAGAAATCTCTTTTATTTTATTTCTGTAGCATTCTTTTGATTTACTATCCATTTTTTCATATAATCCACTTGGATCATTCTTTAGTAATTCTTCTACTCCATTTATCTTTTCAAAAATTTCTAAAAAGTTTATTCTCTGAATTTTCTTTATACTAGTAATACTATTACCTATAGAAACTTTTTTAACAGCTATATCAAAATGTTCTTTATTAATGACATCTGATACTGTCATCCCTTTTAATTCTATTGTTTGTTCTAATGCATTTAAAAAACTATTTCCCTTTTTCCCATAACGTTTTAATATATATGACATATATTCTACAAAAGGATAATAGTCATCATTTGATATGTTTTTTTCTGTTACTTTCAACCAGTTATTTTTAAATATTAATTCTCTTTTATCTTTATTTTCTATTAATCTTTCTACAATATTTTCAGCTTTATATTTTTGAATTTGTGAAGAATATATTTTTTCACAAACTTCTCTTATATTTTCTATTATTGCTATTTGAAGAAATATACCAATATTCCAAATTTCTTCCATACTAAGTGTTTTCTTTGTTTGATAACTTTCTAAATATTCTTCTAAATATTTTCTTTCTATCTTATTATCTGTATATGCTACTATTTCTGAAGCCAAAACATAAATACGTGCAAATCCTTTATATGGTCCATTAGCTAATCCTAAAAAATTAGTGTATTTTTTTAATGTTAATTCTTTTTCTATTTGTTTAACAGTTTCTTCTATTATATATAAATTGTCCAATAGCCACTCTCCTGCAGGATGTATACTAATACCTAATTTTAAGTGTTGATTTAATAACATATATACATGCTGTATTACTTTAAAGTTTTCTAACATCTGTGGTACTGGATAGGTATATTTATTTGATTTATTAGTTAAATTATGACTTGAAGCTGTTTTTTCTAAATGACTTTTTAACTGATTTTTATCTAATATTGCACCTTTTATTTTTAATACTTTATTTTCTTTCAAAAAATTCCACTCCTTGCAAATATGTTTTACACATATTGTTTGCAAAGAGTGGTAATTTTATACATTTTTTATCTAGCATCATCTTCTTCTATTGCATTATCTATTTCTTCTGTATTTATAGATGGTGTACTCGTTTTACTATCTATGTTTTTTTCATTATTTTTCTTAAGATCCTTTGATCTTGTTACTTCAGCTATAATATTATTACCATTATTGTCTTTCTTAAATTTCATAGCCATAAATCTACCTAAATTATCAACTGCTTTCTCTTCTTTTTTTATAACTTCATTTTTATTAAAGTTTCCATTCTGTATTTCTCCCATAATGTTTTCTATTTGTTTTATATCTTCTATTTGGTCTGACATTTCAGTTGGAATTGTATTTCTAAATTTCAAATCAAATGTTTCGGTACTTGTAAAATATTCTTGTTGACCGTCATTTTGTGAAACAGTAAGCGTTTTTTGGGTTTTGTTTCCCTCACCTTTTAAATTTATATATTTACAATCAAACCTAACACTGTTTTTATCTTTTAAATTCAATGCCTTTGCTGCTTTAGTTTCTAAAGCATTAATACCTAATTTATGTATCTTTGGAAGCATAGCTTTAACTTCTTCATCAGTTATATATTTATCTTTATTTTCTATAGCATCTTTTATTTTTGTAAATTCTTCTACATCACTATATTCTATTCCTAAATCTTCTGGTCTATCTCCTGTTTGTGTTAGAGCTTCTCCTAATGTTATTGGCCTATTTTCGTATGCTTGTGTATCATTTAATATTTTTCCACCTATAAGTAATGCTCCTGCTAAAACAAGTACTGCTATTTTTTTTCTTCCAGTAAATTCTCTTCTTTTTCTAACCATTGGTGGTTTTAGTTGTGGCGCATGAGATTTTTTTAATTCTTTTTTAGATTCAGCAGTTTTTGGTCTATTGTTCACAATTCTTTCATTTATTTCAGTTCCGTTTTTATAATAATTTTCATCATATCCATAAATTTCTCTAATTTCTCTTCTGAATTTTTCCTGAGGTGTTTCCATATTTTTTTCTCCTTTGTTTTTTTATATATTTTATACCACTTTTATTTTTAAAATGCAACTATTCATAAAAAAATTCTTCTATTCCATTATATATTCCCCAAGCTAGTCTATTTTGATATGTATCATCTAATAATTGTTTTTCTTCTTCTGGATTAGATAAAAAGCCACATTCAACAATAGATATAGGTATTTCTACATGTTTCATAATATATACTGTATCTAATTTCATAGCTACTCTTTTATTTTCTTTTTGTATTGCATCATTTAATTTTGCTTGTATTTTTTTTGCTAACTTAATACTATTTTCATCATTTGGCTTATAAAAACATTGCCATCCATAATACTGTTGCTGAGGTATTTTGTTTAGATGAATTGATACAAATATATCGGCTTGAGCTTCATTACCTATTTTAACTCTATTTCTTATATCTGATATTTTCTTTTGTTTTAAAGTTTTAGCATCTAAATCATAAATAGCATTTTCATCAGAACGTGTTAATATAACATTACAACCACTTTGTTCTAGTAAATTTTGTACTTTTAATGCTATTTTCAAATTAGTTTCAGCTTCTGTAGTACCATTAGAGCTTTCTGCTCCCTCATCTGGCACACCATGTCCTGCATCTATTACTACTGTTTTTCCTGAAACAGGGGTAGCTGTTGTTTGTAATGTATTTTGTTGTACTAAATTAATATTTTCTGCTAAATCATTTTTATTGTTTGCAATCTGAAGTGAAAATACAAAAAGTGCTATTACTAAGCATGATATTATAATTTGAATTCTTTTTTTATTAATGATTATCATAAAAATACTCCTACTATTAATATTTATTATTATATATATTAATAGTTTAAAATTTTATTACTTTTGTTATTTATAAAATTTAATAAATCTTTTTCTTATATAAAAAAATGGAGTCTCAGTTGAGAACTCCACTTTTTTAATTTTTCGGTGAAATTACGTCCATAATTATTAATGGAATATCTTTGCTTCTTGCATATTTGTTTACTGCACAAGACAAATGAGATATGCTTCCTATCTTTCTATTAGTAATCCAAAAAACGTCTTCTCTTTCACTATCAAGTAAAATATTTTGTCTACTTATTAGATTATATAGCAAATCTATTTTTCTTTTTGAATCATCATCTTCTTTTTTAGTTAAGAAGTCTTGAATTTTCTTATTTTCATTACAAAAAGCATTCCAAACAGATTCTTTATCGCATCCTGTGTTTACAAGCTCCTTCATTATTACACCTAAAATCGATGCATAATGAATCTTAGTTGCTATTCGACTATATCTTTGCGGGCAATATTTTCTTACCGGTTTTATCCAATCATATATTGATTTCTCTGTTTGAGACTCTTCACTTTTAACAAATTGAATTTTTTCATTTGAGCTTATAAATGATGGCGAATATATCGAGCAACAAAAATCTTTTATCCCTCTTCTACTTATTATTGTAAGCATCTCTTTTAGTTTTTGTTCTTCCAGCGTTTTTGTCTTATAATGTAAAAATGTATCTTTGCTACGAATTATTTTGGACGCCTCAATTAATATGAAACTATCTTCACCTTTCCGAAAATCGGACTGTTTTGATTTTGATTCTTTCACATGTATTCCTCCTTATGTCTTCAAAATCTTCCAAATGGTTTATATAAAATAATATCATATTTTATATAAACTTGCAAATCAAATTTAATTTCTTAAGTTTTTATTCATTTTAAAAAATTTTAAATAAAAATTGGAATAATACAAATCTTTTTTTGTTTTACTTATTTTCTTTTATCTACTGCATAACAGCTTCCCATTACTGATTTAGCTGCATGTTTTACTTGAGCTCCAATTTCGCCAATTTCTAATATATTATGAAATCTACCTTTATCAGCTACAACCACACCTATTGATAGAGATGTTAGTGGAAACTGTTCTATAATTCCCCTTCTATTTGCAACTTCAATATAACCTTTTTCTAAATCTGTATTTGTGAAGAATTTTTTTACTTTTTCATTAAAGTATGCAATTAAATTTTGGCAAAGTTTCTCACAATTAGTTTCTGGAACAATTGCTACAAAATCATCTCCTCCAATATGTCCTACAAAAGTATTTTCTAATTCTTCATTATGAACTAATTTTATAATCATATCTGCTGTAAATTCAATTATTTCATCACCTTTTAAGAATCCATATACATCATTATATGCTTTAAAATTATCTAAATCTAAATATAAAACCGAAAAAGGTTCTTGTTTCAATATTCTCTTTTTTAATTCTGCATGAATTTGCACATTTCCTGGTAGTCCTGTTAGTGGACTTACTCTTCTGTTACTTGATAATAATCTATTTAAATTTTTTACAGTATAATATAAATATTGTTCATCTACAGGTTTTTTTATATAATATTCTACTGATTCTTGTAATATTTTTACTCTATGTCTTTTTTCACTCTTAGATGACACAACAATTACTGGTGTTATTGTATTATCTTCATCTTTTCGAATTTTCTTACATAATTCAACTACATCTCTATCTATTGCATCTTCATTTATTACTATTAATGATGGTATATTTTTTAATGCAATATCAATTTGTTCTGTCTTTACACTTATAAATTTATAATCTGGATCATTTTTAAATAATTCTCTAAATATTACAATTGAAGAATCATCATCATCAATTATATATATCTCTTGTACCATATTTGGCTCCTTTGTTAATTTTTCAATTTTATTATATACAAAATTTAATATAGTTTTCAACTACTTTTTTTCTTTTTTCTAATATCTATCTTTTTGCTTAATACTTCAGTTATTTCTTTAGTATTAATTGCTGGGAATGCTTTCTTCAATCTATATACATTCTTGTATAATTTTAATAATGTTCTATTCTTCTTTTTATTTAGATTATCAACTATTATCTGTATATTTTCAATTGCATTTGATTTTTTATCATCAGCTTGTTCCTCTATGTGTTTTTTAATCTTTCTTATTTCTTTTAATTTTTCTTTTATTTCTTTATTCAATTTTTCTACTTTTTCTAGTGTAATATTTATATTTTTAATTTTTATTATTGTTGTTATAAAATCAACTATCATAACAATAAATATTATTGAAATTACATAATATAAAATATTTATATCTATTTTTAAAGTAATCCTCTCTATAAATGGATGTATATATTCTATAAATACTACTCCTAATATTCCCCAACAAATAGAATTTGTTAAACAAATTCTTCCTTGAAAATTAAATTTTTGATTAGAATAATCCCAATACTTTGTATTAAAAATTTTTTCTAAAATAACTCCTACTATATATTCCCATGCTGTTAATATTGTAATTGCTATGAAAAATAATAATATTGGTTTGTCCTGAAATATTTCTAGAAATAATAACATTATTATTGCTCCTATTCCATATATCGGACAAGCAGGGCCTTTTAAGAAACCTGTATTAATTAATTTTTTCTCTGATACTGATCTTACTATAGATTCCATAATCCATCCTAAAAATGAATATATAATAAAATACATTAATACTTTAAATACTTGTTGTTCCATTTTCTCCTCTTTCTAGGGAAACACCTCCTACAATGCTTGTAGGAGATATTTTCTATTTTCTAACTGTTTGTTTTACTACTTCTCTTACATCATTTTCGTTATATACTCTTACTTCCAACTCATTGTCTCCATCATATAAAGGATAAGAATATTCATATTCTTTTCTTTCTTCTAGTGGTAACAATTGATCTACATTTAATCTTTTTCTATCTGTTTGATTTATAATAAATTCTATTTTTTTAATTCCTTCTTCATCTGAAGCTTTTATCACAAAATTTCCATCTCCATCTGTAGTTATTTCTACATTTGGTTTTGAGACTCCTTTAATTTCTTGTTCTTTCGTCTCTGTATTATTATTTATATCTACTACTGATACTGTTAATGTGTGTAATCCACTTGGAACATTTACTATTTCTTCTACTTGCATATCTTCTATGTCTATAGTTGTTTCTTCTTCATCATCCCATCTATATGTCATGTAAGAAAGTTGTTCTTTTCCTTCAGCTTTTACTTTTATATTATTTCCTTCAACTTCAAATGTTATATCAATATCTCCCTGTAAAGTATATTGTTTTTGAGATGTCCCCTCTAATCCATTTATGTCTACAGCGTGTATATATAATGTATTTTTACCTGTTGGTATTTGAATCTTTTGCTCTACATTTTTCTTGCCACTACAATTTATTTCAGTTGGATCTTCATTATTCCAATTATATGTTACTTTTGATAGTTCTGTTTTATGTGTTACTTTTAAAGTTATTTCTGTTGCTGATGTTTCTTCAATATATATAGTTGGATTTGTTGAACTTGTTGATTCTTTTGAATTTTGATATATAGCATAAGATCCTGTCCCAGCCATAAATATTCCAAAAATTAACATTATTATAGCAAAAAATTTTAGTATTTTTTCTATTTGAATAGGAGCTCTATTTCCTCCTTTATTTTTTCTTGGACTTTCAACACTTAATATTTGATTCAAAATTTTCACCTCTTTGTTTTACTTCGTAAAAAATTATATCATAATGGTTTGTAATTGTAAATGTTTTTATTATTAAAAAAACTTAAAAAACAATAACCTTCTAAATACTTAAAAGGTTATTGTTTTTATATACTTATAATTAATTTTGTGAGTATGGTAATATAGCAATATGTCTTGCTCTTTTTACTGCTGTTGTGATATCTCTTTGATGTTTAGCACAAGCTCCAGTTGTTCTTCTTGGTAAAATTTTTCCTTTATCATTTATAAATTTTTTTAATTGTTCTGGATTTTTATAATCTAATTCAAAGCTTTTATCACTACATAATGTACATACTTTTTTTCTTTGTTTTCTAAATCTTGGATTATAATCATCATCGTAATTTCTATTATTCTTTTTATTTTGTTTTTTGTCTGCCATTATATTTTCCTCCTTGTTTAATTAAAATGGTAGGTCATCACTTGAAGATACTTCAAAATCTGATCCCATACTTCCTGGTTCAGTATTTCCAAATGTGTTCTCGAAAGAAGCTGAACTATCTCCTTCTCTTTTGCTATCTGCAAAATATGCTTCTTCTGCAACAACTTCTGTCACATAGTGTTTTACTCCCTGGTCATCATCCCATGTCCTTGTTTGTATTCTTCCAATAATTCCTACTTGTTGACCTTTCTTAAAGTATTTACTACAGAATTCTCCAAGCTTACTCCATGCTACTATATTTATGAAATCTGCTTGTCTTTCTTCTCCTTGTCTCACAAATCTTCTATTAACTGCTAAGCTAAAAGAAGCTACTAATGTATTATTTGTTTGTGTATATCTTACTTCTGGATCTCTTGTTAATCTTCCCATTAATATTACTTTATTCATTTTTATCACCTTTCTTACTCTAAATAAAGGCCCCTCTTTATTTAATATAATATTTTTTCATTTTTTATATTTAGTTTTCTTTTCTAACAACAATATATTTAATTATATCGTCTGTAATTCTGTAAATTCTTTCAAGTTCTACAATTGAATCAGGTTTTGCTTCAAAATTGAATAATATGTATGTAGCTTCATTAAACTTTTTAATTTCATAAGCTAATTTTTTCTTTCCCATATTTTCTACTGATTCTACTTTTCCGTTTTCATTGATTATCCCTGTGAATTTTTCTTCTAATGCTTTTAATCCTTCTGCATCTACTTCTGGGTTAACAATGATAATACTTTCGTATTTGTTCATTATTTTCACCTCCCTTTGGATTTATAACCTACATTTTCTGTAAGTAGAGATTTGAAAAATAGCCATGCTTTTTTCAAAACATAGCTATTTTATCACATTTTACACTATTTGGCAAGTGTTTTTCGTCATTTTTTATAATCTTCTGTAGGTTAGTCAATGATGTGTCACAAAATATTTAAAATATTATAGTTTAATACCAATATTGTTTGTAATGCTTTTT
>CANRCM010000021.1 GCA_947629085.1 uncultured Clostridia bacterium | reverse complement strand
TTTAAAACAGTAATTATAAAAGAGGGAAAAGAACAAAAAACTAGAGATTCACAAGTAGGAAGCCAAAACAATTATGACAGATTTGGAATTGGCTGGTTAGGTGAAGGTGAATTTACAATTAGAGTAACAGATGAAGCAGGGAACGCATCAGAAGTAACATTTATAGTAGATACAGTAGCACCAAAAGCAACATTAACTTATTCAACAACAGAACCAACAAATAAAAATGTGACTGTAACAATAACAGTAGATGAAGAAGTAGAAGTATTAAATGCAGGAACATGGAATCCAAAAGAAGGATATGCAAAGGTATTTAAAAAAGCATATAATCAAAATACAACACAAGACGTAACTTTAAGAGATAGAGCAGGAAATGAAACTGTATTGCAAGTAGTTATAGAAAATATAGACAAAGAAGCTCCAACATGTGAAATAACAGCAAAAAGGAAAATAGATGATAAACATTATGAGAACATAGAAGACTTAACAAATGCAGGATCTGTAGTATACACATTTACATGGAGTGAAGAAGTTGTTGGCTTTGGAAGAGAAGATATTACATGGGAAGGATTTGACCATGCAGAGTCAAAGACTTTAACAGAAATAGAAAAAGGAAGAGTATATGAGTATAAGTTATATGCAAAATCAAATGAAGAAGTAGAAGCAACAATGAAAGTATTAGCTGGCGGAGTAACAGATTTAGTAGGAAATGCAAATAAAGAAGAAACAATAAAAACAATAAAAGTAGATACAAAAGCACCAGGTTATAATTCTTTAGGAATTATGAATATAGATCAAAATGGAAAAGGAAGAACAGAAGGATATGCCAATGTAGGCGACAGAATATGGGTATATGTAGTTGTAAATGAACATTTATCACAAGAACCAGAAATTACAATAAATGGTGTAAAAGCCAAAATAGTACAAACAGAAGATGGAACAAAGTTCAATGACACATGGTATAAATATGTAGGCGAAGTAGCAATGACAGAAACCATGAAAGAAGGAAATATCGAATTTAATATAAAGGGATATAAAGACTTAGCAGGAAATGAAGGAGCAGAACTAACAAATACAAATATAAATAAAGGTTTAGAATCAATTAAATTAGATAAAACTGCACCAGAAGTAACGTTTCAAACATTAAATGGTGATGGTATTTTAATAGATTATAAAAGAATACAAGTAAAAGATGCTAATCCATATACATTAACAATTAAAAATTCAGAAGGAAACATAGTAAGAAAGGAAGCAGGAATCTTAAGCTCAGATGGAACATACTATTATTCTTCATTTAGAATGATTGGTAATTATAAAGATGGAGAATATATTTTAACCGTTACTGACTGTGCTGGCAATACAACAACAAAGACATTCAAAATTAATAGTGCAGTATTAACTAATTTAACAGCAACAACACAAGTGATTGAAGGAAAAATAAGCGATCCATTGAAAACTAGAATAGAGTATGTACAAGAAAAGATAAATAAGATAGAGCAAGCTAAAAAAGAAGAAACGTTACCAGAAAATACTGAAAATGAATTGGAAGACAATAATGAGGTAAAAGAAAATTCACAAGATCAAAAAGATGATGTTAAACAGCCATTAGAAGATGTAAAAGAAAATGAGAATGATAACAAAAAGGATGAAACACCTAGCGCAGAAGAACCAGTTCAAGAATAACTAAATGAAGAAGTTGATTAAACTAAAAAAGAAACAGTAGAAACACTGTTTCTTTTTATAATTACTTTATTTTAAATCATTATATTCATAACTATTAAAAATATAGAATAAAGAAATACTTTAAAAGACATACGAAAGGTAGTTTTCGTTATTCTATTTACTATCATTAATCTATGTTCCCTTTTTACTGTTAATGCAAAACATTTTTGCACAGGTATATATTCTTGAGTATCCATATAATCAACTCCTTTATCTATCGTGAATAAAAATTTCAACTTTTGTATTTTAATAAAATTTATTATACAAATAAAGTATAGGACAAAAAAATAAGTTTGTCAACTTTTTAACTGTTTTTCTATTAATTATAAATTGCAATGCCTTTTTATTACTCTTTAGGTAATTTAATTCTAATTGAATGATTGAAATTATCAAGATCATATATAGTATTATTTAAAAAATAATAATGAATAATTGCTTTACAAAACAAATGGGTTTGGGTATAATAATAGCAAAGTGATAGAGAAATTAAAATTAATTATTTTTAATAATAAGTTTGAACTGATTGGGAGGAAAAAAACAAATGAAAAATATAATAAATGATGTAAAAGGTATAACCATTATTACATTAATCATAATTATTGTAGTATTACTAATATTAACATCAATTGGAACATATAGTGGCCTTCAAGTGATTAAATTTTCAAAACTAAATACTTTTACAACTGAAATGAAAATTATGCAGATAGAAGTAAATGAATTATATCAAAAATATAAAGATGGAGATAATACAATATTAGATTTAGGAAAAGATTTATCTGTAATTCAAGAGCAAGCAAACAAGGTATTTACAGAAAGCGCATCAGGAATTATAGATCAAAATCGGATATCGATATTTTGACCAAAATATAATAATGGACTTAAATATAGAAAGTGTAGAAGGAGAATTTTTTGTAAATATAGAGAAAAGAAGTGTAATAAGTTGTCAAGGATTTCAAGATGACGATAAAACTTATTATACGTTAGAGCAGTTACCAAATGGTCTATATAATGTGGATTATAATGATAAAAATATAGAAAAGCCTACATTTGATACAAGTGTAAAAAAAATTAGTGAGAATAAATGGAGAATAACTATATTTGATATTCAGTATAATGGATATATTAATAAATGGAAGGTTAATTATCAATTAGATGGACAAGATTATTGGAATACAAGTGAAAATTTAAATTTTATTGTGAATCAAGAAGGTAATTATCATATAAAAATAGTAAATGGAAATGTTGAATCAGAAGAAAAAGATAGACCTGTATGGGAAGGATATATAGGGGAAGGAATAGTACTATATCTTGATGGAATAAATAATACAAGAAATGGTCACGATAATGATGCTACTGTTTGGGAAGATTTAAGTGGGAATAATAATGATGCCATTTTATATGGAGATAATACTTATTATAATGAGAATGGATATATAACAGGAAATACTTCAAGAAATGATAAATCGTCTTATATCTGTCAGTCAAGTAAAAAAATAAAATTCAATAGCACAGAATCATTTTCAATTGAATTAGTATTTAATAGAAATACTTATAATGAAGATGGATGTATTTTAGGAACATATTCTTCAGGAAATGATACAAATGAAATTTGGTGTACAAGTGGTAATAGTAGTATTAATATGAGATTTTTAAATTGTAGATTTCCGAGTGGTGGTGCTTATAATATTATAACATCAAAACCATTAAATGTATCTTGTACTTATGACTCAAACACAAAAATTCTTAAGTACTATGTAAATTCCTTATTAATCCAACAATATGCACAAGCATCATCTAGTAACGTATATGGTATTACATTAGGCGTTCGTACACAAGCAACAGGTAGTAATTCTAAGTTTTATGCTACTAGATACTACAATAGAGCTTTAACAGATGAAGAAATTCAACATAATTATGAATTAGACAGAGAAAGATTTGGAATTGAATAAAGAATATTGACAAAAGGTAAAATACATGATAATTTACAAAATTATTTTATCTAAGTATTTTTATCTAGTTTTTATTCAATATTTTAAAATTTACAATTATTCAATAAAACAAAATTAGGTATTAGTGTAATTGAGAAAAAGATTTATAATATTTTAATTGATATGTAAAAAGATATAAAAAAGCCTAGAGATGTTCAAAATGAATTAAAAAATTGCTTTTGAATTATGGTGTTTTTTATTGATAAAACTTTACTTTTTCCATAATTTACTATATAATATACAAAGTAAAAATAAAGAGGAGAGATTGATATGCAAGAGAATAAAAATCAAAATAATCAAACAGAGGAATTGGATATTAACCATCTAATGCAAATAAGAAGAGATAAATTAAAAGAATTACAAGAGGAAGGAAAAGATCCATACGAAATAACAAAGTTCGATAGAACAAATACAGCCGGAGAAATTAAAGCAAACTATGATAAATTTGATGAAAAAGATGTAACAGTTGCAGGAAGAATTATTGCAAAAAGAATAATGGGTAAGGCATCTTTTTGTACAATTCAAGATTGTGATGAAAAAATTCAAAGTTATGTTAGTATAAATGACTTAGGAGAAGAAAGTTATAAATCATTTAAAACGTTTGATATTGGAGATATTATAGGAATAACTGGATTTGTATTTAAAACAAGAACAGAAGAAATTTCAGTGCATGCAAAAGAAGTAACTTTACTTTCAAAATCTTTAAGACCATTACCAGAAAAATTTCATGGATTAAAAGATCCTGATTTAAGATATCGCCAAAGATATACAGATTTAATAGTAAATCCGGAAGTAAAAGAAACATTTTTATTAAGAAGTAAAATAATAAGTAAAATTCGTAAAATATTAGAGGAAGAAGGATATTTGGAAGTTGAAACTCCTATATTAAATACAATTTCTGGTGGAGCAACAGCAAGACCATTTATAACACATCATAATGCATTAAATATTGATATGTATTTAAGAATAGCATTAGAATTAAATTTAAAAAGGTTAATTGTAGGTGGATTTGATAAAGTATATGAATTAGGAAGAGTATTTAGAAATGAAGGTATGGATATAAGACATAATCCTGAGTTTACAATGCTTGAACTATATGCTGCATATCAAGATTATCATGATATGATGGATATAGTAGAAAAGATATTTTCCCAAACATCAAAAGAAGTATTAGGAACAACAAAAGTAACATATCAAGGACAAGAAATAGATTTAGCTCCAGGATGGAAACGTATTAGTATGATAGATGCTATAAAAGAAGTAACAGGAATAGATTTTAATGAAATACAAACCGATGAAGAAGCGGTAGAATTAGCTAAGTCAAAAAATATAGAAATACCAGATAAAACAAAAGAAACAAGAGGAGATGTAATTTCATTATTCTTTGATGAATATGTAGAAAGTACATTAATTCAACCAACATTTGTATATGATTATCCAGTAGAAATATCACCGCTTGCTAAAAAAAGCCCAAAAGATAAAAGACTAACAGAAAGATTTGAAGTATTTATATGCGGAAGAGAATATGGAAATGCTTTTTCAGAATTAAATGACCCTATCGACCAATATGAAAGATTTAAAAAACAAGTAGAAGCAAGAGAGGCAGGAGATGAAGAGGCAGGCATGATGGATGATGATTATATTCATGCTCTAGAAATTGGTTTACCACCAACAGGAGGGTTAGGAATAGGAATAGATAGATTGATTATGCTTTTAACAGATAGTGCATCTATTCGTGATGCTTTATTATTTCCAACGATGAAACCATTAAATTAGCTTAATATATTAATAAGATCTAAAAGATGTTAAAATAAGGATATCTAATTTTTCTGAAATCATAAAATATATAAATCTTTATAAATATTGTTAGAAAGGAAAAAAGTGAAAATGGAAGAGATGGGAAAAAGAGAAGTAGTAAAAATTGTAATTGCTGATGGAGAATATATGGAAACATATGCTCCATTTCCTGCTAGTAAAGAAGAAAATGATAAAAAAGTAAAAAAGGGAATTCTTACTCATCTTGGTATGAAAAGTGAAGAAATTGATGAAATTATTGATAGTATAGAAGTAGAATTTGATAAAGGTACAGATGGTATGTTTGATGATGGACCATATACACCAGTTAAATTGGTAAGAAAAATATACAATGAGCCAACGCAAATTGATATTGTAGATCCAATTTTAAAACAAGAGGAAAAAGAAGAAGGAAAATCACCAAGACAAACAATGCTTCAACAATATTATGGAGATAGAGAGGCTGAATCTAGAAGAGAAAAAACATTTGATAGATTTAAATCACACATAGTTCAAAAAGAAATAGATGTATACTCTGAAGATGGTAAAAAAAGGAAGGTACAAGTATATACAATAGATGATTATGTAGGAAAAGCACAAGATTCTGATGAGCTATTATTAAATGGTTATCAAACAAGACTTGAAAGATTGTCAAGAGCACATCAAAAAGATTTTTCACCATATCAAAGAGAATTTCAAAGGTTAAAAACAACTGCCATGAAAGAAATTATGCAAAGATATGAGGAAATGCATGCTGTTAATACAGAGGAAGCAGATAAATTTAAAGAAGAAGCTATGGGATGTATATCTACATTTAAAGATCCAGAATTTGAAAAAAGAGCAATTCAAGCATTGATAGATCAAGATATAGAATTTATAGAAACAAACAATTACACTTATAATTCTCGTCAAAATACAGCAGAAAATTTAAAGACAATGGGAAAAGATGGAGAAAAATCTGTAAAAGCTCAAATCTCTGATGAACAATCAAATTTGCAAAAAGCAGGACTTAAAGCTATGAATTTCTTTATAGATATTAGAAATCATACAAGAGCTCCAATAAATAAAGGAATAGGTACTTATGTTGCATCACCAATTTATAGAGCTATTATGCGAGTTACACAATCTAAGAATAATGAACCAGTAAATGTTGATGGATATTTAATAAAACCAATGGAAGATATATTGGCAACTTCACAAAAACATTCTAGAGGAATGTTTAAAAATAAACCATCTCATAGATATCATGCTAGAAAAGATTATTTTATAACTCAATTAAGAGAAGAAATGAGAAGACAAGGAAATGAAACTCAAAGTGAAAAAATTGATAAAGATAGTAAAAAACAGAAAAAGGCACCAAGAGTGACAGTTGGGCAACTTGTAAAATTAGCAATTGTACCAAGATTAAAAGCGATTGCTGAATATAAAGAAGGTAACAAAGCAATATTAAATGCAGGATTGCATGATATAGAAGAGGCCACTGATGAAAGAAATATGCAAATGTTTCAAAAAAGACATAGAGTAATAGACTCTATGAAACGAATTGCATCATATGAAAAAGAAATTAAAGACTTAAAATCATTAAAAAAATTAACAAAAGATTCAAAAGAAAAGGAAAAAATAGAACAAGTTATAAAGCAAAGAGACTTATATGTTTTAAAATTAAAAGGAAGATTAGCAGAAACGGAGAGAACAGAAGTAGATAGTGTTTCAACAGATGCAGTTTCACTTGCTCAACATGACAAAGCGAATAAGGCAAATATGTCAACTGTAATAAGAGGTTTTAAAACTGCAGCCAGAGTTGCTACAGGAGCTTATATAAGTAAGTATCTTTACGAAGAGGTTGCACATAAAACAAAAACACCTGATACATGGGAATATATACCAGGTAAGAAAAAAGAAGTTGAAAAAGAAGTTACAGAATTAATTACTGAGACAGTACCAGGAATGAAAAAAGCAGATGTAGGAAAAATAACATTGGAAGATATATATTCTAAACGAAGTGGACTTTTGACATATGATGCTCATGGAGGGAATCAAATAGAAGATAAAACATCATTCTTTAGAGGTTTAGCTTTTAAATTTAAAGATGAATTATGTTCTGGCTCAGATGGAAAAGGATTTGATCCTACAGTTTTAACAGAAGTAAAATTAGATCAGACTTTAGATAACGATACAACAGTAGTATCTTTAATCCAAGAAATAATGCAAGATAAATATGGAAAACAATTTTCAACAGATGAAATAGGCAATATGATATTAAATGGTAAAATTTCAGAAATTGATATTTGGAGATCTACTTCTCAAGAAGGTGTTCCAATGGGGTGGCTTGATGCTTCTGAAATAGTTCCAGAGATGGTAAATAGTGGATCACATGAAATTACAAGAGAAGTTACAAGAACAGTAAAAGAACTTATAACAACTCCAGCAAAATATGTATTAAAACCAGGAGTTGAATATGAATACACTAAAACAGAATTGAATCCAGTAGTATTGGCAACAGAATTAGGACTTACTACATCAGAAATATCAGATTTAAATGAATTTTTAAGGTTTACAAGAAGTCAAGAATCGATTCAAAGGAGACAACCTAAACTTATAGAACTTATGGCAAAAGAAAATAATATGAAAAGAGCAGAAAAAGAAGAAAAAGGCAAAGAAGATAAAGGTTTGGAGATAAAAGGTACAAGTAAAAAGGATACAACGCAAGTTAAGAAAAAGAGAGAAATTAAGACATTTCAAAGAAGTAATAAGTCAAAAACTAGATATTATGCTTATCATAGTGAAAAAATGGAGAGAGCATCAGAAAAGGAAGCTAAAGAACGAAAGGGCGTTACTGTGTTTGAAGGATTTATAGGTACAAAAAAGGGTGATTTATCAAGTGGTTATGATGAAAATTTAATAGGTGTGAATGATAAAGAAAAAATTATAGAAGATGATGAAAGGTATTAAATAAAATGAATAAGTCAAAAAATAAAATTATAATAGAATTATATGATAATGCAAAACAAATTCACAAATATGAATTATTAGATATTGTTAATTATAATGATAAAGAATATGCTGTTATGCTTCAAGAATATTCTTCAGATGGTGAAGTTGAAATTTTTCAATTAAAACATTCAAAGGATAAATCGGCAACATTATATAAACCAGAGCCAAATAATTACATTGCTTCACAAGTTTATGAAATGTTTAAAGAAAAATTCAAAGAATATTATGGACAGTATATAAATTTTAAAGATTAAAAAATAAAAATACACAAGACTATTTATATAAATAGTCTTGTGAAATGGAGATTTCTGGAATCAAAGCTCCTGATAAGTAAGATGTATAGCTTCTGAATATAAATCATTTAAAGATTGTATCACATCTTCAGCTATAAAAATAGAGTCGATTTCCTCTTGAGAAAGCTTAAGCTCATGATGTTTGATACGCTGATTCAATGTATCTGAGAACTTTATATACTTATACGTATTAAGAGCTAAATCTTCAGGATATGCCTCTAGTAACGAAGTAAGGACATATTTATCAAACCAGTCGCCATCAAGCAATATTCCTGTAAATTTAAAAACCTTATTAACTAAGTGGATAAATCCATATTCTTCATATAAGTTAATCTGTTCGCGCAATACTTGACCATCAAGTATTATATTACGGTTATGATTAACAATGAATTGGTTATTAAACCTATGAGTGCAATCCACTAAATTATTCCTAAGCATATCATCAAAACATTTATCTTGAAGTAAGTGGATACGAATTATGTTATAATAAGGATGATTGTGATTTTTAATATCAAATTTAGAAATTAATGTATCTTCCCCAATAACACATTTAGGATATCCATGTGCAAGATAATAGTTGACTTGTTCTGAAAAAGTTTCCTTTGAAAGATTTTTCAATACTTTCGGAGTAGGAAATTCTATCCAAGAAACACTTTTACTGTACGGCGTACACTCAAAGTGAGATGGTTGCCGTTGTCCAATGTAGGACCTGATTGCATCAGGAAGCAATACATAAGGTATAGTTTTTAAGAGCTGTTGATCCAGAGCGTTTTTGCTACTAAACTTTGTTGCCAAAGCCATAACATAACACGCCACATGCTGTCTTGTAATCATATTGTTACACCTCCAATTTTTTTTCTTACTAATAAATTTAAAAAATTAGTAAGCGAGCAATTTTGCTCCTAATAAATATGGTTACATAATTATTATAACATAAATTTATAAAAATAGCAAATTTGGTGTAATTTTGTATTATATTTATAAGTGATAGATATATAAAATTATATATTGGAAGGTAAATTTAAATATAATAAATAAAAAATATAAATAAGAGGAGATAATTATGTTTAATTTTTCATTTGATAAAAGAGTAATCTATGTAGTAATAGTAATTATGGTATTATCAACGTTAATTAATTATATGAGTAATTCAAATGCACTTTTAGGATTGTTAGTTAGTATTCCAGGAGTATTAATAGCAATAACTTTTCATGAATTTGCTCATGGACTTATTGCATATAAATTAGGGGATAATACTGCAAAAAATGAAGGAAGACTAAGCTTAAATCCGTTTGCTCACTTAGATCCCATAGGATTATTTATGTTACTATTTGCAGGATTTGGATGGGGAAAACCTGTACATGTAAATCCTAGAAATTATACTAGAAAAATATCAATGGAAAAAGGAGAGGCAATAGTTTCTGCTGCAGGACCTATTATGAATTTGCTTCTTGCGATTATATTTACTTTAATTTATTATGCAATATACAAATTTGCTGGAGCTGAATTTATAACATCAACAATAGGAAGTGTTATATTGTTATTAGTATCAGCTATAATATCAGTAAATATAGGATTAGGTATTTTTAATTTAATACCATTGCCACCACTAGATGGATCTAAAATAATAATGCCATTTTTGCCATATAAAGTAAAAGAATGGTTTGTGAACAATGAACAATTATTTTCGCTTATATTTGTAATATTATGGATAACAGGTATTACAGGAATAATTATTTCACCAATAATAAATTCAGTAACTAAAGGGATTTTAGCTTTAGGCAGTTTAGTTATAAGATAAATAAAACAGGTTTTGGACATTAATATATATGTGTAAAAGCCTGTTTTGAATATGTAATGAATAAAACAAAAAAAGGTGAAAGGAGTAAATTAGTTATATAAACTAATATAAAAGTAATGAAAAAAGATATATTAACCATGCGGAATTGAATCAAGTTGTGATGAAACGTCAGTAGCAATTGTAAAAAACGGTAGAGAAATATTATCAAATGTAATTGATACACAAATACCTATTCACGAAAAATATGGAGGAGTTGTTCCAGAAATAGCATCTAGAAATCATATAGAGGCAATTTCTAGAGTTACAAAAAAGGCATTAAAAGAAGCGAAAGTTACATTAGATCAAATAGACGTAATTACTCCAACATATGGACCAGGATTAGTAGGAGCATTATTAGTAGGACTATCTTATGCAAAAGCATTAAGTTTTGCAACTAATAAACAATTAGTAGGGGTTAATCATATAGAAGGACATATTGCAGCAAATTATATTACATATAAAGAATTAGAGCCACCATTTCTTTGCGTTATGATGTCTGGAGGAAATACCCAAATAGTTTATGTTAAAGATTATACAAACTTTGAGATTTTAGGAAAAACACGTGACGATGCAATAGGAGAAGCTTTTGATAAAGTTGCTAGAGTAGTAGGATTAGGGTATCCAGGAGGCCCAAAAGTAGATAAATTAGCTAAAGAAGGACAAGCAAATATAGAATTGCCAAAGACACATTTTGGTAAAAATACTTTAGATTTTAGTTTTAGTGGAATAAAGACAGCAGTAATAAATTTACATCATAAAAATCCATATATAAACAAAGCAGATTTATGTGCAAGTTTTCAAAAAAACGTAACAGAAACACTTATGGAAAATGTAAAAAAAGCTATTGAAAAAACAAACATAAAAAAAATAACTTTGGCAGGGGGAGTTTCAGCAAACTCGTATATTAGAGAAGCATTTTTACAACTTGAAAAAGAAAATATTAAAGTTTATATGCCAGACTTAAAATTATGTACAGATAATGCTGCTATGATAGCATCTGCAGGATATTATAATTATATATCAGGAAAACAAAATGATTTAGATTTAAATGCAATACCGAATTTAAAATTATAAGGAGAAAAGGATGTCAATATATACAATAGGCGATTTACACTTATCTTTTAAAGAAAATAAACCAATGAGTATATTTGGAGACAACTGGGAAGGACATGAAGAAAAGATAAGAAAAAAATGGATAGAAAATGTAAAAAAAGAAGATTTAGTAGTGTTACCAGGAGATTTTTCATGGGCTACATATTTAAAAGACACAGATAAAGATTTTAAATATTTAAACGAATTACCAGGAAAAAAACTATTATTAAAAGGTAACCATGATTATTGGTGGACAACAATTACAAGTATGAGAAAATTTTTAAAAGAAAATGAATTTAAAAATATAGATTTCATTCATAATAATTCATTTGAATTTGAAAACAAAATTATTATAGGAACTAGAGGATGGAGTAAAACAGAAGGAACTATAGAAGATGAAAAGATAATGAAAAGAGAGGCTTTAAGATTAGAATTATCAATAAAAGACGGAATAAAAAAATTTGGAGAAGATAAAGAAATTATAGCTTTTATGCATTATCCACCAATTAGTAAGTTAAATTTAATAAATAATGAAATAAGCGATTTTATTAGAATTATGAAAAAATATAATATAAAACAATGTTTTTATGGTCATTTACATAGTAATTCTATAAAAGATGCTCTAGAAGGTGAACATTTTGGTATTAGTTTTAAATTAGTTAGTGCAGATGGATTAAATTTTGAGTTATATAAGATTCAATAATATGTTATAATTAATAACTTTAATTAGATATTAAATTAAAGGAGAAAAAATGATAGATTTAAATAAAAATGTACAATATATAAAAGGAGTGGGACCAACAAAATTACTATTACTAAACAAATTAGGTATATTTACATTAAAAGATTTAATTACATATTATCCAAGGACATATGAAGATAGAAGTAAACTAAAATATATTAGTGAATGTAACGATGGTGAAGAAGCTTTAATAGAAACAGTTATATGTAATAATCTAACAAATGTAAGACTAAAAGGTAAAACAATGCAAAGAGTTATTGTAAGAGACGAAACTGAATCTGCTACAATAACATGGTTTAATCAACCATATCTAAAAGGAAAATTTAAAGTAGGAGAAAAATATAAATTTTTTGGTAGAATTACTAAAAAAGGAGGGAAAGTAATGCTAAATTCTCCTGTTTTTGATATAAAAGAAAAAATTCAAAATACAGGTAGAATCATACCAATTTATCCACTAACCTATAATTTATCACAAAATAATATGAGAAAAATAATGGAAGCGGCAATTAAAGAAGCATATGGTAATTTAGAAGAAACACTACCACAATATTTATTAAAAGAATACAAATTAGAAAATATAAATGATGCAACTAAATATATTCATTTTCCAAATGAATTTAACGATTTTAATATTGCAAGATATAGATTAGTATTTGAAGAATTATTATCAATTCAATTAGCTTTGTTAAAACTAAAGAATAGTTATATGAATGAAGAAAAAGGAATCAAATTTAGCAAAAATGCAAAAATGTCAGATGTAATTAACACATTACCTTTTAATCTAACAAAAGCACAATTAAGAGTATTAGAAGAAATAGATCAAAACATGGAATCTGAAAAATGTATGAATAGATTATTACAAGGAGATGTTGGTTCCGGTAAAACAGTTGTTGCAATGTGTGCTGCATATAAAGCAATAAAAAGTGGTTATCAAGTAGCGATGATGGTTCCAACAGCAATTCTTGCAGTGCAACATTTAGAAAATTTTAAAAATATATTAGAAAAATTAAATATAAAATGTGAAATATTAGTATCAGGAATTACAAAAAAGAAAAAGGAAAAGATATTAGAAGAATTAAAAAATGGAAATATTGACATATTAATAGGAACACATGCAATTATAGAAGAAAATGTTGTTTTTAAAAATCTAGGACTAGTTATTACAGATGAACAACATAGATTTGGTGTAAAACAAAGAACAAAGATAGCTGAAAAGGGTAAAAATCCAGATATATTAGTCATGACAGCAACACCAATACCTAGAACATTAGCTCTTATATTATATGGAGATTTAGATATATCAATTATTGACGAACTTCCTCCTAATAGAAAAAGAATTGAAACATTTGCCGTTGGAAAAAATATGACAGAAAGAGTAAATTATTTTATAAAAAAACAGATAGATGAAGGTAGACAAGCATATATAGTATGTCCATTAGTAGAAGAAAATGAAGAAATGGATTTAAAATCTGTAGAAAAATTGTATGAAGTATATAGTAAAGAGCTTTTTCCACAATATAAAGTAGAATATATACATGGAAAAATGAAATCAAAAGATAAAGATTCTATAATGGAAAGATTCAAAAATAAGGAAATAGACATTTTAATTTCTACGACAGTAATAGAAGTTGGAGTTGATGTACCAAATAGTAATATAATGGTAATTGAAAATGCTGAAAGATTTGGATTAGCAGCTTTACACCAATTACGTGGAAGAGTAGGAAGAGGAGAATATCAATCTTATTGTATTTTGAAATTTGAGGGAAAAAGTGAAAACGTAAGAAAAAGAATGAAAGTAATGTGTGAAACAAATGATGGATTTATTATATCAGAAAAGGATTTAGAATTAAGAGGAGCAGGAGATTTTTTTGGAACGATGCAACATGGATTACCTGAATTTAAAATAGCAAATTTATTTGAAGATATAGAAATTTTAAAAATGGTTCAATCTGCAGCAATAAAGATACTAAATCAAGATCCAAAGCTTGAAAAAAAAGAGAATAAATTATTAAAAGAATTAATAAAAGAAAAATTCATGAAAAGAATAGAACTATAATTATTATTTAAATAAGGAAGTTATTAGCAATATTAGAAAAATCTTAATATTGACTTTCTGTGTCAAAAATAGTATATTATACAAGAAGAAAAAAGAAGGATGTTGATATAATGTTTCAAATTATAGTAAAATTAATTGCAATACTTATATGTTTTATTGGAGTAGTACTTATATATGATGCAAGGATTATAACTAAAAAATTTTTTGGATTTGGAGACCAAAATGAAGCAACACAACGGATTAAAAATATTAGGCTTTATTATTGTAATTATTGGTGGATTAATATTTTATTTTAATAAATAAAAAATAAATAGGCTTGAGTGTTATTCTTAAGCTTATTTTTTTGTGTGGATTTATAGTATTTTTGACTAAAAATATTATAAATAATATTGTCTTAATTATTATAATAAAAATTAATATTTTAAGTACGTTAGCTTGTTTTTCAATAAAATGTATAGTATATTATATATTATATAGTAAAATGATAAAAAATGAGGAATAAAATATGAGTAGAAAATTAAAATTCTCATTAATATTAACAGTAATAATTTTATTAATACCAATATTAATTATAAATTATTATTTAATATTTGATAGAGAATCAAAAGAACCACAAAAACAGGAAAAAATTTGTAATATCGAAACAATAGAGTTTCAAGGTAGAAAAGTATTTGTGATTTCCCCAAAA
Organism: uncultured Clostridia bacterium; assembly: GCA_947629085.1. Lineage (GTDB taxonomy): Bacteria > Bacillota > Clostridia > TANB77 > CAG-508 > CAG-269. The sequence goes on along the minus strand of CANRCM010000021.1, from coordinate 3,709 downwards.
CAAGGAACAACAGATTTAACAACAATATATTTTCATGGTGGCTCATATATTACACAAGCAACAGAAAATCATTGGAAGTTTATTCAAAAGTTAGCAATAGATGCAAATACTACTGTAATTATGCCAGATTATCCACTTATTCCTAAATATAATTATAAAGATGTATTTGAGATGGTAGAACCATTGTATAAAGAAATTATAGAAAAAGTAGATATAAATAAATTAATAATAATGGGAGATTCTGCAGGAGGAGGTCTAGCATTAGCATTAGAAGAAAAATTATCACAAGAAAAAATACAAATACCAGAAAAAACAATATTAATATCCCCATGGTTAGATGTAAGACTAAAAAATTCTCAAATAGACGAATTTCAAGAAAAAGATAAACAATTAAATAAAGAATCTTTAAAGATAGCTGGAGATATATATTCAAATAATGATGATAATTATTTAATAAGCCCTATAGAGGGAGACATATCTAAATTAAAAAATATTACAATATTTATAGGAACTAATGATATATTAAATCCAGATGTACATCTTTTAATTGAAAAAGGTAAGAAAGAAGAAATAAATATAGAATTAAAAGAATATGAAAATGCAGGACATATATGGATGATAGAGGAAAATAGTAGTAAAGAATTAGTAGAAAAAGGCTACCTAGATATTTTAGATACAATAAAAAATTAAATTATAAATAAAGAAAGGTAATTTATGAAAAAAAATAAAGGAAAAAGATTATATTGGAGAAGACTAGATAATTCTGCAAAAATTTTCCCAATATCAGCAGGGAAAAAATATAGTACAGTATTTAGATTATCAGTAGTTTTAAAAGAAAAAATAAATCAAAATGTATTAAAAAAAGCAGTAATAATGGCACTAAAACAATATAAATCTTTCAAGGTTAGAATGAAATCTGGATTTTTTTGGTATTATCTAGAAGAAAATCAAAAATCTCCAATTATTGAGGAAGAAAAGGATTATCCATGTCAATATATAAATCCAAAAACAAATAATAATTATTTATTTAAGGTGACATATTTTGAAAATAAAATAAATATAGATATTTTTCATGCATTAACAGATGGAAATAGTGGGTCAGTATTTTTTAAAGAAATAATATATAATTATTTGGAGTTAATGTATCCAGAAATATTTATAGAGGAAAGAAGATCAAGAAAGATAAATAATACAGAATATGATACAGAAGATAGCTATGTGAAAAATTATGATAGAAAAGCAAAATCAAATGCATCTTCTAAAAAAGCATATATTTTAAAAGGAAAAAAGATAAAACTCGGTGCAGTTTCTGCAATTCATGAAATAATAAATTTAGAAGATTTAAAAAAAGAAAGTACAAAACACGGAGCTACTATAACTCAATATTTAACAGCTGTTTTAATATATTCAATTTATGAAGCAAACTATAAAAATAATAAAAGCAAAAAACCAATAAAAGTATGTATACCAGTAAATTTAAAAAAATATTTTATGTCAAAAACGATGTCTAATTTTTTTTCATATATAACATTAGTCGTTAATATGAAAGATAGAAATATGTCTACATTTGAAGGAATTTTAGATTTTGTAAAAAACGATTTTAAGAATATGTTAAAAGAAGAAGAAATTATAAAAACAATGTCTGCAAATGTTAAATTAGGAAATAATCCATTTGTAAGAATGATTCCACTAGAATTAAAAAAGTTATTAGTAAGGCTTAGTTATATAGAAATTAGAAAATATACAACAATTACATTTTCTAATATAGGAAGATTTGGTATTATTGGAAAATATCAAGATTATATAGATTATTTTTTAATGTTAATAGCACCAGAATCAATAGAAAAAATTAAATGTTCAAGTTGTTCTTTTGAAAATAAAATGGCATTCACTTTTACATCTATTTTAGATGATAATAATATTCAAAAAAAATTTTATAATTTTTTACAAGAGAACGATATTAAAGTTGAAATTGAAAGTAATGGAGTTTTAGATGATATATCCACAAAAGTTAAATAGTAAAAGAAATAATTTAATAGTAAATTTAGGATTATTAATAGCAATTATTTTAATAGTAATAAATCATTTTTTTAAACCATATATACCTTGGGCAATTATTGCAAATAGTGGTATTATTTATGTATGGATTATTTTATTTTATTCAATAAAGAAAAATATAAACATAGCAGGACATGTATTATTACAAACAATAGTACTTTCAATATTAACAGTATTCATTGATTATCAGCTAGGTTTTAAATTATGGTCACTAGACATTATAATACCAATATTAATTATCATTGCAAATATAACAATGTTTGTACTAACAATAGTAAGTCATAAAAATTTTATAAAATATGCAATGTATCAATTATTAATATCATTATTTAGTATATTACCGATAATACTGTATATTGAAAATATAACACATAATAAGGTGATGTGTATTATAGCAAGTATAATTTCAGTATTAAATTTAGGATTAAGTTTGATTTTATGTGCAAAAGATTTAAAAGAAACCATTATTAGAAAATTTCATATGTAAATAATTGTAGTATTTATAAGGTGATATTATGTCAAAAGAAATAGAAACAAGTTTAATAATAAGAAAAGAAACAAACTTTGATAAAATAAGAAAAATAATTTATCAAATATTTTTTAAAGAAGAGTATTTGTTGAATATGAAAATAAATCATATTATAAAAACAAATAAACCAAATCCAAAAAATATAGTAATACCAAAGGAGATAAAAATTGAAAAATATAAAAAATTATAATTTAGATGAATTAAAAGAAGAACTGATAAATATAGGAGAGAAGCCATTTAGAGCAGAGCAAATATTTAAATGGTTATATAAAGATAAAGTAAAATCATTTGATGAAATGACAAATTTATCTTTGGAACTTAGAGAAAAACTAAAACAAGATTACATTATATGTAATTTTAATATACTAAAAAAACAAGAATCAAAAGATGGAACTATTAAATATTTATTTGATTTATTAGATGGAAATGCAATAGAAACTGTGCTTATGAATTATCATCATGGATACAGTATATGCATATCTACACAAATAGGATGTAAAATGGGTTGTAAATTTTGTGCATCTACAGGGATTAATTTTATAAGAAATCTAAGTGTTGGAGAAATTATAGAACAACTTATTGCTGTAGAACAAGACACGGGAGTAAAAATATCCAATGTAGTATTTATGGGAATAGGAGAACCTCTAGATAATTATAACAATGTAGTAAATAGTATTAAAATAATAAATAACCCAAAAGGAATAAATATAGGTGCAAGACATATTAGTATTTCAACAAGTGGATTAGTACCTAAAATATATAAATTATCAGAAGAAAACATACAATGTACATTATCAATATCACTACATGCAACTAATAATAAAAAAAGAAGTGAAATGATGCCGATAAATAACGTATATCCAATAGAAGAACTAATCCAAGCTTGCAAAGATTATATAGAAAAGACACATAGAAGAATCTCTTTTGAATATGCTTTAGCAAAAGATAATAACGATAACTTAGAAGATGCAAAAGAATTAGTAAAATTATTAAAAGGAATACTTTGTCATGTTAATTTAATACCTATTAATAAAATAGAAAATGGAAAATTTGATAAAAGTTCAAATGAAAATATTATGAAATTTAGAGATTATTTAAATGATCATGGTATTGTTGCAACAA
>CANRCM010000020.1 GCA_947629085.1 uncultured Clostridia bacterium | reverse complement strand
AACATTTTATCATATTTTTGGTATTTCCTATATTTATTTTTATTTTTTAGTGTGACATATCTATTTTAAACCTATAATTTTAATTTTTTATTATTTTTTTAGCTCCTTTGAGATAATCTAGTCCTGAAAATATTGTTGCTATAATTTGAATACTCATCATAATTGTTACTATAATATTTAAGATTAAATCTGCACCTCTTAATGTTCCAGAAAAGCATTGTGCAAATGCATTTGAATCAACAAATGCTAATATAATGGCAATCATTTGAGTTACTGTTTTTAATTTTCCCCATTTAGATGCCGCAACTACTTTTCCACCTTTTTCTACCATTACTAATCTGTATCCAGATACTACAAATTCTCTTGTTAGTACTATAATTGGTATCCATGCTGGTATTTTTTGCATCTCTACCAGCATAATCATTGCAGCTAAAACTAATATTTTATCTGCTAATGGATCTAAAAATTTTCCAAATGTTGTTACTTGATTATTTTTTCTTGCTAGATAGCCATCTAATTTATCTGTTATAGATGCTATTATAAAAATTAAATCTATAATAATCCATGATATAGGTATTCCTAAAAAAGTATTATCTATTCCTAAAAAAGGAATTATTACCATAATTGGTACTAATATAATTCTAAATATTGTTAATTTGTTTGGTAGATTCATTTTGTTCTCCTTTCCTTTTTTAGTTATGATTTATTTATTTTTATTTAGCCATTTCAATTGCTTTTTGTAATTGTATATCATCTTTTTCATCTATGTTTAATTTGTTTTTAAAATCATCTGGTAATTTTACCTCTTCATCTGGTTCAATTCCTACTTTATTTATTTTAGTTTTATTAGGTGTCAAATATTCTTCTGTTGTTATTTTTAAGCCACTTTCATCTTGTAATGTCATTAGCTGTTGAATTACACCTTTTCCATAGGTCTTTGTTCCTACTATTTTTGCTTTACCATGATCTTTTAGTGCTCCTGCAAGTATTTCTGACGAACTTGCTGTATTATTATTTGTTAACATTATTATCGGCATATTTATAATTGGATCTTTTTCGGCTTTTTCTACTTCTTCGTTTCCATTTTTATCTACTTCATATAAAATTACTTCATCTTTTTCTAAAACATAATCAGCTATTTCTAATGCTTGATCAACTATTCCTCCACCATTATTTCTTAAATCTATTATTAATGATTTTATTCCTTGTTTTTCTAATTCCTGATATTTTGATTTGAATTCTTCTGCTGTACCTTCATCAAATGATGAAAATTTTATATATCCTATATTATTTTGTAATACTTTTCCTTCTACTGGATTTACTTTTATATTTTCTCTTGTTAATTCCAAGTTTAAAGTTTCTGTTCCTCTCAATAATTCTAATTTTACTTTAGATCCTTCTTCTCCTTTAATTTTGTTTGCAATAACAGACATTTCATCTCCTGAATATTGAACACCATCTACAGATATAATTAAATCTCCTGGCAAAATTCCTGATTTTTCAGCAGGACTTCCTTTTATAGGGGATAGTACCATTACTTTATTTGTATCATTATCTTTTACCATATATATTCCTATTCCTACAAAATTACCTGTTGCTTCTTCCATATAGTCTTTCATGTCTTCTTTAGGAATGTATTCTGTATATTCGTCTCCTAATCCTTCTATGTATCCTTTTATAGCTCCTTCTTTAAGTTTTTCTTCATCTACTTCTCCTAAAAAATATTTATCAATTAATAACTTATATTTACTTAGCATACTAGCTATCTCTCCATTATTTTCAGAAGAAACTACTAAAGTATTTCCTAATTTTCCATTATTACTAAAATATTGATACATTCCTATTGATGTTATTAAAAATGTTATAAAAGATACTAATATTACTAACATTATTATTTTGTAAACTTTGAATCTTTTCTTTTCTTCCATCAATTTTACTCCTTTAACTTACAAACTGGGCGGATTGTTCCGCCCATTTTTATTTATTATATGTATTTTTTATTTCTAAATGATAAATTTATAAATAATTTAATGGATTTTTCCTATTAGCGTATGTACCTGGGCTTGTTCTTACTTCGAAATGTAAGTGTGGTCCTGTTGAATTTCCAGTTGTTCCAACTCTCATTATTTGTTGTCCTTGTTTTACTTGTTGATAAGCTGAAACAGTTCTTGATCCATCTTGTCCATGTGCATATAAAGTATATAAACCATTTGGATGTGCAATTATAATATAGTTACCATAGCTTCCATTTAGTTTAGTAGATGTTATGACCATACCATCTGCTACAGCATAAACAGGTTGTCCATTAATTCCTCCAGTTCCAAAATCTATTGCTCCATGATATTGTCCACTTGAATAATACATTCCTGTAGTTACCTTTGCGTATGCTGCTGGTACAGGATAAATAAATCCTGATGAACTAGGGTTTGTTGTTCCTCCTGATGATGATCCACCATTATTTTTTTGTTGTTCTTGATATCTTTTTACAGCTTCTTGAGCGGCTTGAATTTGACTATCTATTGATTTATTTGCTTCTTTTAATTCATCAATTTGAGCTTGTAAAACCTTTTCATCTGCTGATAATTGAGCAACTTGTTTATCTTTATCTTTTTTTGTTGCTTTTAGTTGAACTGATACACTTTCTTTGCTTGCTTTCGCTGTATCCAATTCAGATTTATTACTTTCTAATTCAGCTTTTGATTTTTCGATAAGTTCTTTTTGTTTTTGTATTTTATCTAATAACTCTGTATCATTAGCTGTTATTTCTGAAATTAAATAATAATTAGATATTAAATCTGTTATACTATCAGAAGATAATAAAAAGTCTAAATAAGAAGTTTCTCCTGCTTCTTGTATAGCTACAAGCCTAGCATTTAATAATTTTTCTTGATCTGTATAATCTTCTTGTGCTTTATTAAGTTGTTCTTGTGATTCATTAATTTTAGTATTTAATGTAGAAATTTTATCTTCTAATTCATCTATTTGACTTTCATAATCTGTTATTTGAGTACTTAATTTTTCTACTTCAGCTGCAGTTTTATTTTTTTCTGCCGTTACCTCTTCTTTTTCTTTTTTTGTTTCGTTAATCTTTTCTTGATTAGATGCTTTTTGATTATTTAGACTATTAACATTAGCAGCAAAAACAACTGTTGATTGTGATAATATTACTACTAAAATTAATATTCCAAACATTTTTAATAATCCCTTTTTCATAAGTTCCTCCATTTAATTATAAATTTAATTTTTCTTATATATTGTATTTTAATTATTTTGTTCTTCTTGATTTATATTGTTTTGTGTTGTAGGTACTAATCCATTTGTTATATATGGCATAGGGTCTGTAACCACTCCATTTAATCTAACTTCAAAGTGTGCATGAGGTCCTGTTGAATATCCTGTTGATCCTACTTTTAGTATAACTTCACCTCTTTTTACAATTTGTCCTACTTGTACTAAAATTTCTGAACCATGTGCGTATAATGTAGCAATACCTCCACCGTGATCTATAATTACCATATTACCATATGCTCCATTATAACCTGCTTTTGTAACTATTCCATCATTTGCCGCTATAAAATTTGCACCCATTGGTGCTCCTATATCAACTCCTGTATGAAGTTTATATACTCCAGTAATAGGATGTGTTCTCATACCATATTTTGAACTAATTCTAGTATAACCTGGAACTGGCCATGCTAGTTCTCCACCTATATATTGTGTTTCAATTCCATCCATTGCTATTGCAAGAATTTCAGAATTTATTGCTGCAAATTGCAAATTGTATTCATCTATTTGTCTTTGTATTTCTTTTTCTTCATTTGATAATTTTGATATATAATTTTCTCTTACTGTTTTTGTATTTTCTAATATTTTAGCTGTTTTATTTTGGTTTGTTTTTATAGTTGCTAATTCTTTTCTTTTGTCCTCAAGTTGTTTTTTGTTTTTTTGAATACTATCTTTTCTCGTTTGCATATCTTCTAAAAGTTCTGAATCTTGATCTGCAAGTTCTGTAATCAAAAAATAATTAGATAAGAATTCAGAAATATTTTTAGAACTTAAGATAACATCTAAATATTCTGTATCACTAGATTCATATACAGCTATTAATCTGTTATCTAATAAGTTTTTTTGTTTATCATAATTTGCTTCCGCAACATCTAATTTAGCTTGTACTTCTTCTATTGAAGTTTGTAATTCAGAGATCTTAGTTGTTAATTCTTCTAATTCTTTATTTGATTCTTCAATTTTTTCATCTAATTTTTGAACTTGTTGTAAATTTTCAGATAATTCTTCTTGTACTCCTTCTAATTGTTCACTTGCATCATTTATTTGATTTTGTAAATCATCCTTTTGCTGTTGTAAATTTGATTGATCTTCTGCGTGTACATATGAAAATATACTAAATCCCAAAATTACAAAAGCTAAAACACAACATAAAATTTTACGCATGCTTTCTCCTTTATACTTTTAAATATTTTCTCATTGAAATAACGCTTCCTAATGCCCCTATTCCTATTCCTAGCAACATATAAACAAATATAATTGAGTTAAACATATCTGCAAAGCTGATTAAACTCATATTAATTACTTGCATAAATTTAGAATTTACTAATTGTTCAGCTATTATGTTATAGGCTATTCCTATTAATGTAATTGATATAATACTTGCAAATATTCCTATAATCATACCTTCAACAATAAAGGGCCATCTTATAAATCCATTTGTTGCTCCAACATATTTCATAATTGAAATTTCTTTTCTTCTTGCATGAACAGTAAGTTTTATTGTATTAGCTATAATAAATATTGATATTATAATTAATAATGCTAGTATTACACCTGTTACTATTTTTATTCCATTTGCTAAATTAATTAATGTTGTAACTGTTTCATCTTTACTGGTTATTTTCTTCACTGTATCGAATGTTAATATTTGATCTTGAATTGTTTTACTTTGATTTAAATCTGTAAGTGTTACAACATAAGATGCTGTAAATATATTGTTTTCTCCTTCATATCCTTCTAATAGTTCTTTTTTATCACCAAATTTTTCTTTCATTTGATTAAGTGCTGCTTCTTTTGAAACAAATTCTGTTTTGCTTACACCATCTAATTTTCTTAATTTATCTCCTAATTCTTCTATTTGTTTATCTGTGGCTTCATTTTTTATAAACACTTGTATACCTTGTGCAGACTCTATTTCCTTAACAAAATGATTTATATTTTCTCCTAATATTAGGAAGATACCAAATATAATCATTGTTGCACACATAATCATAAGAGATGCACCTGTTGATTTTTTATTTTTTAATACATTACTAAATCCTTCTCCTACTAAATATCCTAATATGTTATATTTCATAATCATACCCACCTTTTTTATCATCTCTAATGATTTCACCTTTACGAATATGAATAACTCTTTTTTTCATTTTATTCACAATATCTTTAGCATGAGTTGCAACAACTACTGTAGTTCCTCTCATATTAATATCATTTAATAAATTCATTATATCCCATGCTGTATCTGGATCCAAATTTCCTGTTGGTTCATCTGCAATAAGCATAGATGGATTATTAACTAATGCTCTGGCCAAAGCAACTCTTTGTTGTTCTCCTCCTGATAATTCATTTGGATACATTTTAGCTTTTGCACTTAATCCTACTAATGAAAGAACCATAGGAACTTGTCTTCTTATATGTCTTGGTGTTGCTCTTACTATATACATTGCATATGCTACATTATCATATACTGTTTTGTCTGGTAAAAGTCTGAAATCTTGAAATACAACTCCCATACTTCTTCTTAAATATGGAATTCTATTTGGCTTTAAAAATGTTGTATCTTTTCCATTGATAATTATATTTCCAGAAGATGGTTCTTCTTCTTTTAATATTAATTTTATTAATGTTGATTTTCCACTTCCTGATGAACCTACTAAAAAAGAAAATTCACCTTTATCTATAATAAAATTCGCATTTCTTACAGCTTTTGTTCCTGTATCATACGTTTTACTTACGTTTCTAAATTCTATCATTTTTGTTCTCCTTACCTTTTGTATTATAAAACGATATTATATTTTTTATTCTATCATATCATAACAATAAACTATTTTTTTTGCAATAGTTTTAAGCTAATTTTTTAATAATAACGGGAAATATTTTTATTTATTTTATTAAAACTAAGACCTAATACTTTAAAAAGTAATAATAATTTTCTAGAAACTTAAATAAAGATAAAAAAAATTTTTAAAATGTATTATAAATTATATTTATTATTTGTATTTTTTCAAAATTAACCAAAGTAAATTTAAATAATAGCTTTTAAAAGTTTAATATTAAACACCTAGCAATAAAACTAGGTGTTTACTCTATATTCTTTTAATTATATCTTGAGATGTTATATTAAAATATTTTATAAGTTCTTCTGCTCTTCCTGATTTACCAAAAGTATCATTTATTCCTAACCTCTCTAATTTTACGCAATATTCTTCTGTTAACACTTCTGCTATTGCACTTCCTAATCCTCCTATTATATTATGATCTTCTATTGAAATTAATTTTTTGGTTTCTTTTGCACATTTTATAATCATGTTTTTATCGATTGGTTTTATTGTATGAATATCAACTACACGAATATCAATTCCTTTTTCTTTTAATTGTTCTTTAGCAATTAACGCCTGTTCTACAGTTATTCCTGTAGCAAACACTGTTGCATCTGTTCCTTGTCCTATTTGAATTGCTTTTCCTATTTCAAATTTTTGATTTTCATCATAAATCTTTCTTGTTTTCATTCTTGAAAGTCTTAAATATACTGGTCCTTTTATTTTAGATATTTCTTTTACTGCCCATTTAGTCTGAATATCATCTGAAGTTGACATTACTATCATATTTGGTAGTGTTCTCATTATTGAAATATCTTCTATCATCTGATGTGTCGCTCCATCTTCTCCTACTGTTATTCCTGCATGTGTTGCACAAATTTTAACATTTAATTTTGGATAACATACACTATTTCTAATTTGATCATAAGCTCTTCCAGCTGCAAACATAGCAAATGTACTTACATATGGTATTTTTCCACATGTTGAAATTCCTGCAGCTGTTCCTATCATATTTGCTTCTGCTATTCCTATATCGAAAAAACGATCTGGAAATTCTTTTGCAAATATAATTGTTTTAGTTGCAGTAGAGAGATCTGCATCTAGAACTACTATATCTTTATTATCTTTTCCTAATTCTAATAAAGCCTCTCCATAACTTTGACGCGTGGCCTTTTTTTCTTCCTTCATTTCTTTTTCCTCTTTTCTTTTTCTATTTTAACTCTTTTATTGCTTCATTATACTCTTCTTCTTTAGGTGCTTTACCATGCCATTCTGCTTTATTTTCCATAAAAGAAACTCCTTTGCCTTTTATAGTTTTAGCTATGATACAAGTTGGTTTTCCTTTTATAGTTTTTGCTACTTCAAAAGCCTTTATAATTTCATCTATATCATGACCATCAATATTAATTATTTGGAATCCAAAACTTTTAAATTTTTCATCTATTGGATATGGACTCATTACTTCTTCAATTGTACCATCTATTTGTAAATTATTATTATCTACTATTACACATAAATTATCTAATTTATATTTTTTAGATGTCATTGCAGCTTCCCAAATTTGACCTTCTTCTATCTCTCCATCACCCAAAATACAATAAACTCGATAGTCTTTGTTATCTAATTTTCCAGCTATAGCAATACCGTTGGCTACAGATAGACCTTGTCCTAATGAACCTGAAGTCATGTCCACTCCTGGAACTTTATTCATATCAGGATGTCCTTGTAAATTACTTTTTATATTTCTGAAACTTTTTAATTCTTTTGGTTCAAAAAAGCCTCTATTTGCTAAACAACTATATAACGCAGGTGAACAATGTCCTTTTGATAAAATCATTCTGTCTCTATCTTCCCATTTTGGATTTTTAGGATCTATATTTAATTCATAAAAATATAATACTGTTAAAATATCTGCTACAGAAAGAGAACCTCCAGGATGTCCAGATTGTGCGCTGTATACTTGTTCTATAATTCCTCTTCTTACGGTTTTTGCTATAGTCTCTAATTTTTCTATTTCTCCCATTAAGAACCACTCTCCTTTTTTCTAAATTTAATATAACACAACTTTATTTTTTTTACTATAAATAATTAAACTTTTATAAAATTTAATTATAAAATTAAAAATTGAAGTATATTTATACACATGATATAATATTTTATATATGAAAGGACTGGTTGTATGTTAGAGAATTATATTGAAAATTTAAAAGATGAAATTATTAAAAGCACACAAAAATTAATTCAAATACCAAGTGTATATAGTGTTTCAAGTGATCCTTCTATGCCTTTTGGAAAAAATGTAAATAAAGCATTAGAATATGTCCTAAATTTAGGAAAACAATTAGGTTTTAGAACCAAAAATTTAGATGGATATTGTGGTTATATTGAATTTGGTGAAGGAGAAGAAATGTTAGGAATTATTGGACATTTAGACGTAGTACCTGAAGGCGAAGGTTGGACCTTTTCTCCTTTTAGTGCAACTATTTCAGATGGCAAAATATTTGGTAGAGGTGCTATTGATGATAAAGGGCCTGTTATAAGTTGTTTATATGCTATGAAAGCTGTTATGGATAATTATCAAATTCATAAAAGGGTAAGACTTATTTTAGGCTTAAATGAAGAAAACAACTGGGATTGTATTAAACATTATAAAGAAGTTGAAGAATCACCAACTTTTTCATTTAGTCCTGATGCTGATTTTCCTTGTATATATGCAGAAAAGTCAATTTTAAATTCTTCTATTTATATGAATTATCCAGAGAATAGTAATTCTAATATAAAAATCAAAAAAATTGATTGTAATAATAATGCTCTAAATGTTGTTCCTAAATTTTGTAGTATATTACTTTCTATCAATAATGCAAATATATCTATGAATGAATTTATTGAATATTCAAAAAAAGAAATTAATAAAAATAATTTTGAAATTGATATTTATAAAATTAGTGATTCTGAAATAAAATTTACTTCATACGGAATCCAAGCACACGGTGCACATCCTGATTTAGGAATAAATGCTATTTCCAGATTAATCATTATATTAAATAAAATTTTCAAATATTATAATATACAAATTTCTTTGTTTGATTTCTTTGATAAATATATTGGAACAGATTTTAGTGGTAAAAATTTAGATATAAATTTTGAAGATGAAACTGGAAAACTTACTTTAAATGTTAGTCATTTTTCATTAGAAGACTCAAAATTAAAAATAAAAATGAATATAAGAATCCCTGTAGAAACATCTACTGATATTATAAATAAAGAATTTGAGAAGCGATGTGAATTTTATAATAACTTATTCTACAACATTATTAGTTGTTTACCTGCTTTATATGTTCCAAAAGATCATATACTAGTTAAGACTCTTTGTGATATATTTAATAAATGTACAAATTCAAATAATGCACCAATAGCAATTGGTGGTGGGACTTATGCAAAAGCATTTAAAAATTGTATTTCTTTTGGAGCTAATTTCCCTGGCCATAAAGATATGTGTCATCAAACAGATGAATTTATAGAAATTAATAATTTAATTTTATGTTGTAAAATTTATACAGAAGCAATAATCAATTTAACTTCTAAGAACTTTAAAATTCAGTAAAATTTACTGAATTTTATTTTATACAAAAAAATCCCCCCCGCCTTAGCCGTCAGATGTTTGAATTTTTAAGGACCTGCTCCTAAAAACAGGTGGGTACCTACCTGAATATTCATGGGCTTCTCACTATATATTGTGAGCTTGCACGCCATATTCACGAGATCTGGTCCCTCTTATTGTGTGTTGGTTCTAAAAATTCTGTCTATACGTACTATGCAGGGAAATTTATTTACTTATTTATTACTTAATTTCCTAAGTTATTTATATTTTAACATACTTATATTATATTTACAAATTAGTTTTTTTCTAAAAATAATATAATTTTATAATTTATATTATTATATCTCTATTTTTTACTTTTATTCTCATTAATTTATACTTTTTTATATGTTGATTTTTATATAAAAATATGTTAAAATAAATTAAGTTTTATGTGAAAAATAATTATTTTGAAAAAGGCATTTATGTCTTTTTTTATTTTACATTACATATAACAAAATACATAAAAATTGTAACAAGCTTCCTAATAATATAAACAAATGAAATATTGAATGCATATATTTATGTTTCTTTCCAAAACCATAAAAAATAGCTCCTACAGTATAAACTATACCACCTGATACTAAAAGGGTTAGTCCCATAGGTCCTAATATTTGTGGTAATAAACTAACTTTTACTATAATACACCATCCCATTGCTAAATAACATATCATTGAAAATACTTTATATTTTTTTATATCTATTGAATTTAATACAATGCCTATAACTGCTAATATCCATATAACAGCAAATATAATCCATCCAGCTAAAGCATCTTTCTCACGTATACTACATAATGCAAATGGTGTATATGATCCTGCTATTAATAAAAATATTGAACAATGGTCTAATACTTGAAATACCTTCTTTGCTTTTATGTTTGGGCTTAATCCATGGTATATACTAGACATTGTATACAATAAAATCATTGTCAATCCATATATTGCACCACTTACTATTCCATATCCATTCCCATGAATTGCTGCAAAAACAATACATAGCACTGTTGCGACAACTCCTAATGCCCCTCCTATTATATGTGAAGTCATATTAAATATTTCTTCTCCTTTTGTATATATGGGTAATTCTCTATCTTTTAATTTTATTCTTTTCATTTGATTCCTCTCTTTTTTATTTTTGCTTATTATATCATACCATACTGTAAATGTGAAGTTTTTAGTCTATTAATTTTTAAGAATATTTTATTAATATCATTTTTATATTATATGTAATAATTAATTATATTAAAAAATTTTATTCTTTTATTTCCTTTGCCAACTTACTTATTGCTTTTGTTTCTATTCGTGACACATAAGAACGTGATATTCCCATCATCTTTGCAATTTCATTTTGAGTTTTAGGTTTATGTCCGACCCAGTCCAAATCTAAGTTCAAGAATAGTTTTTTCTCTGTCCTTTAAAATTTCTTTCATTTTTTCATATAATAATTTGATTTTCATTTTTATATCTACTACTTCTTCAATGTTTCTTTCATTATTTTCTAATACCTCTTGAAGAGTAACTACATTATCATCTTTGTCTTTGCCGTATTGGCTCATTTAAGTATACTTCTGCTCCGTAATTTTTTTGTTGCTCTTAAATGCATTAATATTTCATTATCTATACAACGTGATACATATGTAGAAAGTCTTGCTCCTTTTTTTACATTAAAGCTATTAATTCCTTTTATCAAGCCTACTGTTCCTATGGATATTAAGTCATCTTGTTCTACCTTTGAATTACTATATTTTTTAGCCACATGTGCAACTAATCTTAAATTTCTTTCGATTAAAATGTTTCTTGCTTCATCATCTCCATTTGACATTTGTATTAAATATTGTTTTTCTTCTTCTAACGTTAAAGGCTCTGGAAATAAATTACCCCCTTGAATATATCCAACTATAAATACTGCAGATTTTAAAAATTCAATAAATCCAAATATTCCTGTCATACAAAGTGCTGATAACATAAATGCACCTCCATTTTTCTCTATAACCCAATTATATGAATTTAAAAATTTAAAAGTGCATGACCTTCTAAAAAAGTATTTTTAGAATTTTTTTATTTTTATAACATAAATTTACAAGAGGTGTATTTTATGACTTTTTTATTAAATTGTGCAATGGGTATTGCTATAGGTAGTGGTGCAATATTACCCGGAATTAGTAGCGGTGTGTTTTGTGTTATTTTTGGAATATATGAAAAACTTATCGAAAGTATTTTGAATTTTTTTAAAACCCCAAAAAGAAATTTTAAGTTTTTATTTCCCATTGTAATAGGAGCTTTTATTGGTGTTTTTATTTTTAGTAATATACTTAAATTTTTTCTTCTAACATTTCCAATACAAACCAAATCTATTTTTATTGGTTTAATTTTAGGTAGTATTCCATCATTATTTAAAGAAGCTAATAAAAATTCAGATTTTAGACTTCATTATCTTTTATATACTTTAATAGCTTTTATAATTGGAATATTATCAGTATTTTTAGAAAGTAATTTTTCTAACAACTTAGGAAACCAAAATTTTAGTTATACATATATGTTTTTATCAGGATTCCTTATGTCTGTAGGAGTAGTTGTTCCTGGAGTTAGTAGCACAGTTATTTTAATGCTTATGGGAGTATATAATAATTATCTTTCATCTATTTCTTCTCTGTACTTTCCAACTCTTATTTCTATGGGAATTGGCCTAATATTAGGTAGTATTATTTTTATGAAACTTACTAACTTTTTATTAAAACATTTTTATGTTCAGACTTTTTATACAATAATTGGTTTTACTCTTGGTTCAATTATAGTACTTTTGCCTAATGTTGGATTTGATTTAAGCGGATTAATTTGTATCATATGTGTTATTTCAGGAATTTTATTTTTTAATATGTTTAAAGCATAAATATAGCGAGCCTTTTAAACTCGCTTTTTTTATTTTTTTCTTCTTATAATCCAATCTTTTTCACATTTAATTGGTAGCTTTATTTTTACTTTTTGTCCTTTTATTCCTGGACTAATTTCACCAATTGGTTCTTCAGTATCTACATCATATAATTCTTGTATTTCAAATTCAATTGGTTCAATTTTATTTGGGACTATGATTTCTAATATATCGCCTTTAATTAATTTATTTTTTATTTCAATAACAGCTAATTCTTCTTTATATTCTACTACTTTTCCACCAAATTCATAATTTTCGTTATATTGCCTTCCTTCATATTCTTGTATATCTTTATTATTTCTATTATTAAAATAAAAAGTTGTTAATCCTCTTGTTTTTACTTTTTCTAGTTCTTTCAAATATTTTTTATAATCGTAATTTTCAGGATTTTTCTTATAATCGTCAATTGCATTCCTATAGCTGTTGACAACACTTGCTAAATAATATTCTGTTTTTAATCTTCCTTCTATTTTTACACTATCTATTCCCATATCAATAATTTCAGGAATTTCTTTTATTAAACACAAGTCTTTTGAAGAAAATATACTTGTTCCATATTTATCAATTTCTATGGGCATAAATTCTCCTGGATTATTTTTTTCTTCTGCATATAAATTATATGACCACCTGCAACTTTGACTACAGTCTCCTAAATTTGCACTTCTACATGATAAAAAGTCACTTAAAAAGCATCTTCCTGAAAACGAAAAGCAAATTGCTCCATGTATAAATATTTCTATTTCCATATCTTTCGGTTTATTTTTCATTATATATTTTAATTGTTCTTTATTCATTTCTCTTGCCATTATCATTCTTTTGCATCCTTGTTTATACCAAAAATTACAGGTATGTAAACTTACTAAATTTGCTTGAGTACTTACATTTATAGGAATACTTGGAGCATATTTTTTTATTACTTCTATTACTCCCCCATCTGCTGCAATAATTCCATCTGGCTTTAACTCTTCTAATTTCTTTGACATTTGAATTATTTCTTCATATTTTTCATCCCATGCAAAAATATTAAGTGTTACATATACTTTTTTACCTATTTCATGTGCGTATTTAATTGTCTTTTCTAAATCATCATCTTTCATATCAGCTCTTGTTCTAAGTGATAGTGATGATGTTCCACAATATACTGCATCTGCTCCATATAAAAATGCAACTTTCGCCTTTTCAAAAGAACCAGCAGGTGCTAATAATTCTATTTGTTTCATTTTATTACCTCTTCTTTAACTTACTTACTTTATTTTATTATTATATATTCTTTTATAGTTCATGTCAATGCCTTGAAATTTCTATGTTTTTATGATACAATTAATAGGTAGAGCAAAATTGCTTATAGAAAAAATAGGAGGAAAAATATGGCATTAAATTTTACACGCTCTCAGAAAGAAGAATTAGAAAAAATCGGTAATCTTTACCGGAAAACAATTTATAATCCATTATTAACAAACCTACCAAATATTGTTAAAGATTTTGGAGATGGTTTGATGGATATAAAAGGTGACATTAGTTCAGATATAGTTGGAGAAACTTGTAGATTTTATAAATTAATCACTTCTAACTATCATTCGCAAATACGAAAAACAATCGATGGATTGCATAAAATTTTATCAAAAAAACTTCCTAATAATATCTCATTCTATATTTCCTGCAGACAAAAATCTTGGGAAAGTACTTTAAGGAAATGTTTAAAGCATTCTATCGAAGGTAGAAGTGTATATTTATATGATCTTATTGCTTTAAGAATTATTATTGATTCGATTCTGCCTGAAGATCAACTTGAAGTCATTTGTCACAACATTTATAATATTTGTTATGATTTTTTTGTAACAAACAAGTGCACAATTATGCCACCGTCTAAGCTGGTTGATAATAATCCATTATATAAGGATTATATTGCTCATCCAAAACCAAATGGATATAAATCTATTCATTTTGCAATAATGGATATCAATAATACTATTTTTGAAGTTCAAATTCGTACACAATTAATGGATGCAAATTCAGAATTTGACCTTAATATGGATACTAAAAACAAGCTTGCTCATACCGAATACAAGCATAACGAGTATGAAGCTATTATCCCTTATATATATTTTGATCCTCAAAAAGCAAATAATATACCATTTTTCAAATTTTATAAAATTTGGGATCAAAAAAATAAAAAAGAAAAAATAGTGATTGTTGATAAAATAGGCTTAATGACTGCTAAACCCATTGAAGAACGTGCTCGCACATTCTAACTAATTCTTCTTACAAAATTTCACCCACCAAAATAATTATATTCGGTGGGTGTTTTTTATCTTATTTTACTTATAGCAAGTCCATCTCCTACTTCTAGAATTTCAGTCTCAAGATTTGGATTTTCGCTAACTTCTTTAATATATTCTCTTAGATTTCTTACTGCGGTTCTTTGTTTATGCTTATTATAGTCACTCATCACATATCCTTTATAGAGAATATTATCTGCAAAAATAATTCCGTTTTTATTTATCATTCTTAAAGCTTCTTTTAGAAAAAATGGATATTTCCCTTTTGCTGCATCAATAAATACAATATCATATTTTTGGTTTAAAGTAGGTAAAATTTCTACAGCATCTCCTTCATATATATTAACTTTATCATCCACTTCTGCTTTTATAATATTTTGCTTAGCTTGTTTTATTCTTTCTGTATCTCTTTCAATTGTATCTATTATACCATTTTTTTCTAAAAATTTTGTAAAACATATAGCCGAATATCCTACTGCTGTTCCTATTTCTAAAATTCTTTTTACTTTTTCTTCTTTTAAGTATTTTTCAATGGTTTCTAAAGTATCATCCATTATTATTGGTATATGCTCTTCTAAAGCTTTTTTCTTTATTATTTCTAATTCTTTTTTGTTCATATTTATCTTTTCCTGTTTTCTTAATTTTATCTATTTTAATTATAGTACATCTTCTTAAAGAAAGAAACACTCATTTATTGCATGTAATTACTTTTTATCAAAGTAAAATTATCTAGCATCATCATCTTCTTTTTGTTTAACAGTATATTTATATTCTTCTATCCACTTATCTACAATATCTTTAGTATAAATATCTTTACCTATTTTTTGATTAAAAATCTCTACTATTTTATATGCATCCTCTTTGTTCCCTCTTTCATTGTATGTATTAATCGCTTGTTGTTTAATCCCTATGCGACGTGGTCGTGTTGCTTCTTTGTTTTTATTTTCCCTTTCATAATATCGAAAAATAATCTCCATTTTTTTATTTCTTTTTAGGCGATACCTTCCCTTATATATATCGCTTTTTGCCATTTTTATTACTCCTTTTTATTTTTATTCATAATATTTCCTATATTAATTTATTTATTTCTTGTGGTTCTTTCTCTTTCTTTAGAATCTAATACTTTTTTTCTTAATCTAATTGATTTTGGAGTTACTTCTACTAATTCATCATCTTGGATAAATTCAATAGCTTTTTCTAAAGACATTTGAATAGGTGGAACTAATCTTAATGCATCATCTGATCCAGATGCTCTTGTGTTTGTTAAATGTTTCTCCTTACATACATTAATTGCTAAATCTTCTCCTCTTGAATTTAATCCTACTATCATTCCTTCATATACTTCTACGCCTGGTCCAATAAATAAATCTCCCTTATCCTGTGCATTGTATAATCCATATGTTACAGATTTTCCATTTTCAAAAGCTATTATTGTTCCTCTTACTCTTGATTGTATATCTCCTTTAAATGGTTCATAACAATCAAAAATATGATTCATTGTTCCTTCCCCTTTAGTATCTGTTAAAAATTCTGTTCTGTATCCAATTAATCCTCTTGCTGGAATTTTGAATTCTATTTTAGTATGTCCTATTTCTGCTGGCTCCATATTTATCATTTCGGCTTTTCTTCTACCTAATTTTTCAATTACATTTCCAACACAATCATCTGGAACATTTACTACAAGTAGCTCTATTGGTTCATTTTTCACACCATTTATATCTTTAAAAATAACTTTAGGTCTAGATACTAAAAGTTCAAATCCTTCTCTTCTCATGGTTTCAATTAAAACTGATAAATGAAGCTCTCCTCTTCCAGATACTTCAAAACTGTCAGGTGATTCAGTCTCTTTTACTCTTAATGATACATTTCTTTCTAATTCTTTAAATAGCCTTTCTCTAATATGTCTTGACGTTATAAATTGTCCTTCTTTTCCTGCAAAAGGTCCATTATTTACACTAAATGTCATTGATACTGTTGGTTCATCAATATCTACAAATGGTATCTTTTCCGGATTATTAAAGTCACATATTGTATCTCCTATATTGATATCAGGAAGTCCTGCAAGTTCAATAATATCTCCTGACTTTCCTTCTTCTACCTCAACTTTATTTAATCCTACATGTGTATATACCTTTGCTATTCTTCCTTGAGTTATTTTATCTTCTTTTCCACATATTGCTACTGGCATACCAACTTTAATAATTCCTCTTTCAACTCTTCCGAACTGCTATTCTTCCTACATAATCATCATAATCAATATTAGAAACTAACATTTGCGCAGGGCCTTCTTCATCACAATTTGGTGCATGAATTGTATTTATTATTGTTTCAAATAAACATGATAAATCTTGAGTATCTTCATCTAAATCCATTTTTGCTATTCCATTTTTAGCAGATGCATATACAACAGGAAAATCTAATTGTTCATCTGTTGCATCTAATTCAATAAATAATTCTATTACTTGATCAACCACTTTATCTGGAGTTGAACCTGGTCTATCAATTTTATTTATAACTACAATTGGTTTTAGTCCTAATGCTAATGACTTCTTTAAAACTTCTCTTGTTTGAGGCATTGCACCTTCAAAGGCATCTACTAATAAAAGAACTCCATCAACTGTTTTTAGAACTCTTTCAACCTCCCCTCCAAAATCAGCATGTCCTGGTGTATCAACAATATTTATTTTTATATCATCATGCATTACAGATGTATTTTTAGAAAGTATTGTTATTCCTCTTTCTTTTTCTTGGTCATTTGAATCCATTACTCTTTCTGCTACTTGTTCATTTTCTCTAAATACATGACTTTGTTTAAGCATAGCATCTACTAGTGTAGTTTTTCCATGGTCTACGTGTGCTATAATTGCTATATTTCTTATTTTTTGATTGTTCATTTTTATTACCTCTTTTCATAACTTAAGACGTCTTTCAATGACCTTTTGAAAAACGTCTATTTTCTCCTAAATAACTTATAAAATTATACAATAATTTAACTATTTTGTCAAACTTAAGATATTATTCATTATATCATTAGTAACTTTGTCTAAAGTCTCTTTATCTTTTAAACCTTTATATTCACTATAATCTAAAGGTTTACCATATGTAATAGTTACTTTCCAATTACCTTTTTCTCCACCTTTAATACCACACGGTATTACTTTTGCTCCGCTTCTTACAGCAAAAAATGCTGCTCCATCTTTTACATCTTCGCCTTTTGCTAATCCGTTTCTTGTACCTTCTGGAAACAGAGCTAAACAATCACCATTTTTTAATGTTTTTAAAGATTCTTTTATAGCTGTAACCTCTTTTGAATCTTTTTTTACTAATATAGCATCAAACACGATACCTAAAACAGCTAAAAATTTATTTTTAGTTAATGATTCCTTTGCTAAAAATCTTGTGTATCTTCCACATGTTACTTCAATTAACGGTGGGTCCAAAAAACTTTTATGATTACCACAAATTATTATAGGTCCAGATTTAGGAATATTTTCTTTTCCTACGACTTTCATTCTGTATATAATTTTACAATAGCTATAAATTGCTCCCTTTACAATCCCTCTTACTATTTTTTTTAAAAATTTTTTCATTTTTATTTTCCTTTCATATTATATATTAAATTTTTCTCTTTTGTTTAATTATGTCTATAACTTTATTTGCTACCTCTTCTATAGACATATTACTTGAATCTATATAAATAGCATCTTCAGCTTGTTTCAAAGCTCCTATTTCTTTATTTTTATCATTTTCATCACGTTTTTTAATATTTTTTAAAATTTCTTCATAATCCATTTCTATTCCATTTTCTTGATTTTGTTTATATCTTCTTTTTACTCTTTCTTCTATAGTTGCATCAAGATATATTTTTATATCCGCATTTGGAAATACATATGTTCCAATGTCTCTACCTTCCATAATTACATCTTTATTTTTAGCACAATCTCTAAAAAGATCATTTAGTCGAAATCTTACTTCTTTGATTGATGAAATTGGTGATACTATTGTAGCTACATCTTTTTCTCTAATTCTTTGAGTTACGTTTTTACCATTTAAATATATTACATTTTGTTTGTTTTCAATTTTATATTCAATATTTATTTCATCTAAAATTTTTATAATCTTTTCAGTTTCTTTTAAATCTATTCTTTTATTTATAGTTTCTAAAGCAACACATCTATATGCTGCACCAGATCCTATATTTACTAACCCTAATTTTTTACTAATAATTTCAGTTATTGTTCCTTTTCCTGATCCTGCTGGTCCATCAATTGCTACTATAAAACTCATTTCTATTCTCCTATCTATCTATCCATTATTTTTCCATCAAAAGATTTTTCCATTTTAGTAGAATACTCTATTTCAATAGATTCTATTTAAAATATATTTATTCTACTAGTGTAACATACTTTATTCTCCGTCCTGTGGTACATATATATTTTTAGCTACTACATCCAATTCTACAACATTCATTGCTGTTAATTTTTCAATCTCTTTTTTTGCCTTAGCAGTAAAAGCATTTAAGCCTTCTTTTACATTAAACCCATATACTATACTTATTTCCATATATATTTTAGCACCTTCTCCAAAATTCTCTACTCTAGTTCTTAATATTTTATGAATTGCTGGAGTTTGTACAACTAAATATTCTAATATCTGTCTAAATACTGAATCTGAAATTGTAAATTTACCTAAATAACTAAAAGTAGGTCTTATTATTGATTTTTCAGATATGTAAGGTTTTTCTCCTTTTCCTTTTGATTTAAATATTTGAAGTGGGTCTAATAAATATCCAGAGAAGTCTTTTTTTATCTCAAATGTTGGAACTGGTATTACGTGTTTACCTTCAGTCACTCTAATTCTTCTAGCAGCTTTCATTTCTTCTTCAGTTGCAACATCTGTAATATATATAGTTTCTAATATTTCTGGTAGTCCTAAATTAGTAGCTATTTTTTTTACCATTCCATCTGAAGTTCCTAAAATCAATACACTTTCTGGTTTATATTTTTTAAAAGCTTTAATTATTGGTTCTCTTTCACTTTCTTCATAAAATAATGCGTGTTTTACAGTTGCAACTTTCGTTGCAGCTTTTTTTGCGGATTCTCCAGCTATAACCTCATTTTCTTTTATCAACAATCCATCATCTATTATAAAATTTATATTTCTTTCACTTGCTACCATTTGTGCTCTATAGCTTTTTCCTGTTCCTGATGGCCCTACAAAAGCATATACCTTAAGTTTATTTA
>CANRCM010000019.1 GCA_947629085.1 uncultured Clostridia bacterium | reverse complement strand
TTTCCTAGAAAATAGCATATTTGAATGTTTTTAACTTTTTAAAAATTCTCTCGACTTTTCTTATTTTTTATAAAAAAATGGTCGAGGTGACAGGGATCGAACCTGCGACCTCATGGTCCCAAACCACGCGCGCTACCAACTGCGCTACACCTCGATATAATATTATATTTCTAAACGCTTATATATAATAACATATCTTTTATCAATTTGCAAGATTTTTTTTATATTTTCATTAATTTCTATTGAATATTTCGATAAATTCATGTATACTTATAAAGTATTTTGCTATAGTTTATATATAAATTAAAATTAAAGTTTTTATACATGCAGCAGTAGCTTAGCTGGATAGAGCACTCGGCTACGAACCGAGAGGTCGGGGATTCGAATTCCTCCTGCTGCACCAACCTCTCAAATAAATTTGAGAGGTTTTTTTATTTAAATTATCTTATAAAATTAGTAAAATTAATTTTTTCTTGTTTTGGCAATTTAATACCTTTATCTTTTCCTGCTTTAATGCATTTTAAATAATATGCCATATTTCTTCCTAAAATTCTCATTATTTGCATTCCCTCTTCATCTTTTTTCACATCCTCTGGAGTAGATCCATGTACCATATTCCAATATCTTGATGAAATAATAGGCATTTGGCATATTCCAAAATATTTATTTAATTGATCATATGTTGCAGTTGTTCCTGCTCTTCTTGCAGAAATTACTGTAGCAGCTGGTTTATACATAAAATAATCTCCCTTTCCACCACAGAAACTCGAATAAAATACTCTATCCATAAATGATGTTACTGCCCCTGTTGCTCCTGAATAATGTACTGGTGAACCAAATATAAATCCATCTGCATCTTTAGCTCTTAAAACAAATTCATTTACTACATCATTAAACACACATTTCCCCTTTTTTTCACAAGTTTTACAAGCTATGCACCCTGCTATAGGTTTTGTTCCTATCCAAAAAATTTCAGTTTCTATACCCTCTTCATTTAAAGTTTTTTCCACCTCCGTTAATGCTGTATAAGTACAACCATTTTTATGTGGTCCTCCATTTACTAATAATACTTTCATTTTTATATACCTCCATTTATATCTTATTCATTATATGATAATTTAATTATTTTATATTATATAATTTCCGGATTATCTTCTATTATTTTTCCTACTATATCTTGATTCATATTAAATGGTATAACATAACCACCTAATGACCTTGCCTTTTGTTTAAGTACAAGATTATTTTCATTTATATATATTTTAGATATTCCTTTCCCGTTTTTTGCTTCTTGAATTAAGTTTGAAACTGGCGAGTTCCCATCGAAAGCTATAACTATTGAGCTTCTTCTTTCAAATATTTCATAATTAAAACTTTTATAAATTCCTAATTCTTCCGATTCTGTTGAAATGCAAACTCCTTTTATGTCTTTATTTAATAGATTTTCCTTTTCTTTTCTTGAAACTAATTTTGGAATAATTGCGTAAATTTCAAATTTTTTATTTAATTCTTCTGAAATATCTACAATAGCTTTTTCATATCCTTGTAGTTTATGGCCTATCACAAAATATATTTTATCAGGATTTATTTTTTTCATTAAATCTTTAAGAACATTTTTTCCATCTTCTGTCAAGAATGTTTCTCTCCTTTTTGAATTAAAACTTCCTCCTGCTACAACAATTGGCATTTTATTTTCTGGTAATTTTTTAATTTTTTCTTTTAGCTCTATTTCAGACTCTATTTTTGAATTTATTTTTAATTTTATTTTTCTCTTACTACTTTCTCTTATATTATGATTCTCTAAATCTAAGATCGCTTTTCTTAAGCTTTTCCCATTTAAAAATTTTTCAAACTGTACTTTTTTCTTTTTAAAATATATATTGCTTTTCTCTATTACTTCATTTTCAACTTGTCTCATTTTTTCAAAATCTTTGTCTTCTAAATTTAATAAATTATGAAGTGCTAACTGTTCTTCAATTGTATCACTGCCATAAATTCCACATCCATCAGTTCCTTGAATACATCTAACTCCTTTTTTTATATATTGTTTTAATGGATGTTTTTCTAATACATTTAAATTATTTAATCTTACATTTGATGTTAATTGAAATTCTAATATCGCATCTGATTTTTTTAAATTTTTTATTAATTTTTTTCCTTCCTCTGAATCCAACTCTGGTGTATACAAGCCGTGTCCTATCCTTACCTGTGGGATTTTTTCCCCTTTTGGCGTAACTCCTATTACAGTTTCTATTGATTTAGATACATTCTCTCTCAAACTATCATTTTCTCCAGCATGAATTCTTATTGTAAAATTTGGATCTTCTTCAACTACATAATTTACTAACTCTTTTATTATAGATTTTAAATCCGTAATATCGTTTATTTCTTCCCCAATAAAATCGCTTCCTACTACATAAGGACTTTTAGCTACCGCCTTTATTACATTTAAATTATCTCTTAAATATGAATCACTAGTCTTTTGATCTTTTATTATTGTTAAAGGAGTTCTTCTTATTGCTGCTAAAAATCTGATTTTTACCCCTGTTTCGGCTTCTACTTTTGGCATTATTTCATGTATTTCTTCTAACCAATTAATAGCAAATTCTCCTAATTTTACGAGTTCTGTATCTGCTATTTCTACATATTTAATCCCCTGCTTTTGATATTCTCTTGCAATCCATAATAATTTGTCTTGTCTTAATGTATTTGACTTATATTTACTACCTCTTTTATGGTCTAACAATATTTGCTTAACATATTGTAAAATATCTTTTTCTGGTATTTCATTTATATTTTTTAAATCTATTTTATCTTCTGAATCTATTCCTTTTGTAAAAACATATCTATATAAATATACTTTTTCTAAATTAGTAAAAACTGCTTGCCCATCTTTTAATATACCTAAACTACTTCTTATTTTTGAAATATTATATTCTGCATTGCTTAAATTATTTAAAATAAAATCAGCAAAATTAATAAATGTATTATCATCAATTTTTCTTGTTAAGTATTTTCCTTTAAGTTCAGAATCTTTAAAGTTTTTTTCTATAATTTCTCTTTGTTTTAATATTCTTTTCTCTTGTTTTTTAGTCATCTTAAGATTTAGTTTCTTTATATAATACAATGGATATTTTATTTGTCTTGCTATTCCTAATGCAATTAAAACATCTGGAGTTAAATTAGCATTCATATGTGTATGTATATCTGTTCTAAATTTTGATTTTTTCAATATATATGATTTTATTATTGTTTTTTCTAGTGGGAGTTTATATTTCTTAGTTTGTGACATAAGTGTTTTAGAAATTGCAGGAATTTTTGCTTTTATTTCTATTTTACCATTTTCATATATATTAGCAATTTTAATACCTCCTAATCTAAATATATATACAATCTCATTATCTCCATTAATGCTTGCAGGTATTATTCCTGTTATAATTTTCATATCATTTTCATTTTTTATTGTTTTTATGCCACATATTTTTGCTAGATTTGTTATTAAATTTCCTGTATTATGATTTGGTGTTTCTAATACATATTGCATTTCTTCTTCATTTATTTTATATAAATTAACAATTATATCTTTTTCTTTGTCTAAATAAAATTTATTAAATAATTTTTTCATATTTATCCCTCTTATAAATTGAAAATATTTATGTAAGATTTTATCATATTTTTCAGTTTATTTCAATCTTAACATTACTTTTTATTTATTTTATAACTAATATTTTATCATATTAATTATATATTAAAAATTACATTTAAATTCTTTAATATTATTATAATAATTTTCATATATTTATATAGAGGTGCAGAATTTTGTTTATTAAATCTTTTAAAATAAATAGAAAAATTATTATTTTCATACTCCTTTTTATCTGTCTAATTACTTCAATTTTTATTTTTTATTCATTTGCATTAGAAAATAATAATTCTGAAGATAAAAAAGACTTTATAAAATGGGTTGATTTTAATGTGACTTATGAAGCGTTAAATTCAACTGCAATACTTGATATTAACTCTCATAATAATTCCCATGAAAATCCTTATAACTGGATTGAATTATTAGCTTATCTTGCTTGTAAAAATGGAGGAGATTTTAAGAATTTTAAAAAATCAGATTTAAATAATTTAGTAAATAAATTGAAGAATGGTGAAACTATTTCTGACTTAACTAAAGATTTAAAATTTTATGATTATTATTATGAAAGTTATTCTGCAATATTAGGAAACTTTATAGGTAATTATGAAATAGAAACTTCAAATCCAGATGGAACCAAATCTCTAAAAGAAGTTTATGGATTAAAAGCTTTTCTTCCAATTGCAAAAAATTATTCATTTTCCCATTATGACGATTTTGGTAACTCTAGATCTTATGGATTTAAAAGAACACATTTAGGAAATGATTTAATGGGAAGTATTGGAACTCCAATTATCGCAGTTGAGTCTGGAGTTGTTGAAAATTTAGGTTGGAATCAGTATGGTGGTTGGAGAATTGGTATTAGAAGTTTGGATACAAAACGATATTACTATTATGCACATTTAAGAAAAAATCACCCTTACGCAGAAGCAATGCAAGAAGGTAAAACTATAAAAGCTGGTGATGTAATTGGATACTTGGGAATGACTGGTTACAGCACAGAAGAAAATGTAAACAATATTAATGTTCCACATTTACATTTTGGTATGCAATTAATTTTTGATGAATCTCAAGTAGACAGTCCTAATGAAATTTGGATTGATGTATACCCAATTGTTGAATTTTTAAAGAAAAATCGTTCAGAAGTTTATATGAATAATAAAGAAACTAAAGATTATATTAGAAAATATGATTTTTATGAAAATTCTATCTTAGAATAGCAAAAGCTATCAATAGCTTTTGGTTATTTACATAAAGTATTGCGTTTTGTGTATTTTTATGATATAATATATTTCTAAACTATGTAGAAAGGAGTGTAGAATAATGGATCCATTTATGGAATATTTGATTAGAACGGTCAAATATTGCATTCTTGATATAGCGTTTAATAATGGAGAATCCCTTGCTGATTGCATAGGCCCAATATCTAAGAAAGTTCGCTTTAATGATAAAGTATATCCTGTTATTGCTAATATAACTGATAATGATGTTGAGAAATTTTCATTAATTAAACAGCAAAATTTTCCACACTAACTACCTCACCACCCCTAAAAGTCAATTTGACTTCAGGGGTGGTTTGCTTTATATTATTATTTTCTCCCTAAAGTAATAACTATATCTTTATTAATTTTTCCTCTTATAATTTTTAAAGTAACATTTTCGTTTGGTCTTTTAGTATAAATATATTCTCTTAAATCATTCATTGTATTTAGTTCAATATCATCAATAGAAGTAATTATATCACTTTCTTTTAAATCAGTATTATCTGATGGGCCATTTGTTGTGATTTGAGCCACATAAATACCCTTAGTAAATTTATTTATAACATTATCGCTTAAATATGGAGCAACCTCTTTATCGTAAGCATAAATTCCTATTGTTGCTTCATCAAAACTTCCCGTTTGTTTAAAACTCTCAATAATAGGCTTGATTATATTAATTGGAACGGCAAATCCTATTCCTTCTGCACTTGATATTTTAATTGTATTGATTCCTATAACATCCCCATTAGGATAAACTAACGGTCCCCCACTATTTCCTGGATTTATTGTAGCATCTGTTTGAATTAAGTCAGTCATATATGATGATTTATCTTCTTCTTCAATTTTAATTGTACGATTTTTAGCACTTATAATTCCTGAAGTTACAGTTCTTCTAAATTCAAACCCTATTGGATTTCCGAATTGCATATACTGTTTCTCCTACTCTAATATTTTTAGAATCCCCTAAATTTACATATGGTAAATCTTTAGCATTAATTTTTATAATTGATAAATCTAAGTTGGAATCTTCCCATACTACAGTTCCATCATAATTAGAACCATTTTCTAAAGTTATATAACATGTACTATATTTACTACCTGTCACATGTTGATTGCTAATAATATATCCATCTGAAGTTACTATAACTCCTGTTCCTAATCCTAATTCACTTTCTGTAGTTTTTGAAAGTATAGTATTCCCCGGATCTTTAAGTTTTGAAATTCCCACAACTTTTTGTGTGGTTTCTTCTAAAATATCTGCTACCTTTTTACTGTTTTTCTCTTCTTTTTCCACAGTTTGTTCGTGTTCTGTGGATTGCATTCTTGTCGCAACATAATTACTATTATCTATTTCTATATTTTGATATGTATTATACATAAAAAAACCTACAATCCAAATTAACATTAACACTATAAATATAAACATTGCTTTGGTTTTTAATGTTAGCTTTTTCTTTTTCTTCAATTTATCCACCTCTATTTTAGTATTAACAATAATTCTTATATTTAAACTAAAGTATGTGCTAAAATACTTTATTTTTCTATGCTGTTATGATATATTATAATTAATTTAATTAAATATCCACATAAATTTAAAATAGAAAACAGAAATATTATTCATTAGTTTATATTTAACAATTTTATACATAAAGGTAT
Source organism: uncultured Clostridia bacterium (assembly GCA_947629085.1). Classification (GTDB taxonomy): domain Bacteria; phylum Bacillota; class Clostridia; order TANB77; family CAG-508; genus CAG-269. The sequence continues at coordinate 15,305 of CANRCM010000019.1, read as the reverse complement.
AGTTATTGACAATTTTATATATAAAAATGTATAATTTGACTAGAAAATATACGGAAAAATTAAGGGGGCAAAATATGGAAAAGGATGTTTATGAATTAACTAATCCTCAGAAGAGTATTTGGTATACAGAACAATTTTATAATGATAGTAACATTAACAATATTACAGGTTATTTAAAAATAAATAAACCTACTGATTTTAAGGCATTAGAAAAGGCTTTCAATTGCTTTGTTACAAAAAATGATTCTTTTAAAACAAAAATTATTCTTGAAGATTCTTCACCAAAACAATATTTTGATGACTTTATATATGAAAACATAGAAATAATAGATTTAACCGATGAAACCCAACTTGCAGAATTTGAAGAATCTTTTCCAATGCAACATATTAATATATTTAATAATTTTTTATTCATAGCAAAAATTTTAAGATTTCCCGATGGTTCTGGTATTTTAGTTTTAATTACTCATCACTTAATATCAGATGCTTGGACTATGTCATTGGTTCTTGAAGAAATATATAAAAACTACTTAGATATTGTTAATGGAAAAGATATAGATTTAACACCTAATCCTTCATATTTAGAATTTATAAAATCACAAGCTCAATACATGAATAGTAATAAGTTTGAAAAAGATAATGAATTTTGGCAAGAAAAATTTTCTACTTTACCTAGTATAGTATCATTTAAAAATAATATAAAAACATCTATTAATTCTAATAGAAAAATATTCCCTCTTAGTAAGTCATTAGTAAATAAGATAAATGCTTTTTGTGAACAATACAAATTATCAGACTATATATTTTTATTAAGTATTTTTAGTATTTATTTCGGAAATATTTTTAATACTAATAATTTTATTATAGGTAATCCCGTTCTAAATAGATCTAATTTTAGAGAAAAAAATATGACTGGTATGTTTGTTTCAATTATGCCTTTTATTGTTAACCTTCCAAAGTCTATCTCTTTTATAGATTTATGTAATAACATGTCAAAAGATCAAAAAAGATTATATCGTCATATTCGTTTTCCATATCATCAAATTTTAGATTTTATTAGAAAAAATCATAATTTTTCGGATAGCTTATATGATATAATATTTTCTTATCAAAATGCAAAAGTGCCATCTTTTTGTAAATGGCTACCTAGTCACTCTCAAGCAGAATCTTTACAAATACATATTAAAAATATTTCAGAAGAAACTAATAATTTATCAATTCATTATGATTTTTTGACTGATATATTTTCTGAGAAAGATATTGAATTAATGCATGAACGTATCTTAGGACTAATTAATCAAGTTATAAATAACCCTGAAGAGAATATTGATAATTTAGAAATAATATCAAATAGCGAAAAGAAATTTTTAAATACTTTTAACGATACTAAAGTTAAATATAATAAAAATTCTAATATAGTAAAAAGCTTTGAAACTATTGTAAAACAATATCCAAAAAATATAGCTATAATAGATAAAAACAATTCTTATTCTTATGAATCCTTAAATGATAAAGCAAATTATTTAGCTAAATATATAATTGATAAAAATATTTCAACTGATGTTATTGCATTTTCATTAAAGCGTTCTGTAGATATTATTGTGACAATTTTAGCTATTTTAAAATCAGGACATACTTATATGCCAATTGATCCAGAATATCCAATAGAAAGAATTAGTTTTATGCTAGAAAACAGTAAAACTAATTTACTAATTACAAATGAAACATTTAATAAAAAATTAAAATATAATGGTACTTGCATTTATTTTGAAAATTTATTATTTGATCAAAAAGTAGAAAACTTAAATATTTCTATTCCTTATGATAAACATTGTTATATAATGTATACTTCAGGATCTACTGGTATACCAAAAGCAGTAACAATAAATCATTATAATGTATTAAACTTTGTCCAATCCATGAAAGAGAGATTAGATTATACTCCATCCAAAAATAATAAAGTATTATCTGTTACAACGGTATGTTTTGATATATTTGTATTTGAATTATATCCAACTTTATTGTCTGGATTAACTTTAGTTATTGCTGATGAATTAGAAAGTAGAAGTCCAAAATTATTAAATAATATTATTAAAAAATATAAAATATCTAAAATATTAACTACTCCTTCTAGAATAGAATTATTATTCTCAGATAATTCATATTTGGATTCTCTAACTTCTATAAAAGAATTCCTACTAGGCGGAGAACCTTTACCAAGTTTATTGTTAAATAAATTGCAAGAACATACAAATGCTAGAATTATTAATTTGTATGGCCCAACTGAAACTACTGTATATTCTACATTTAAAGATGTTACTAATACTAATTTAATTACTATTGGTAAACCTATAAATAATACAAAAATATATATTTTAAATGATAATAATCATCTTCAACCAATTGGTCTAATTGGAGAAATATGTATAGGTGGAGATGGCGTAGGAAGTGGGTATTATTTGAATTCTGAAAAAACCAAATCTGTATTTATTGATAATCCTTATGGAAATGATATTTTATATAAAACAGGTGATTTAGGATATTGGAATTTAGATGGTGAGTTAATCTGTTTAGGAAGAAAAGATCATCAAGTAAAAATACGTGGATATCGTGTTGAACTAGATGATATTAGTAACAATATCATAAATTTTGAAGGTATCGATAAATGTGTTGTAATTGACAAAACAGATAAAAATGATAAAAAATATTTATGTGCTTATATAGTATGTAATAAAGAAATTGATTTATCAGAATTAAAAAAATATTTAGTAAATATTCTTCCTCATTATATGATACCAACATATTTTGTAGAAATAGATAAAATTCCTTTAACTTTAAATCATAAAGTTGATAGAAAGTCTTTACCTGAGCCAAATATTAGACAAATGTCAAATTTATCTAATTACGTAAAGCCTTCTACTAAAGTAGAAAAAGATTTAACAAAAATATTTAAAGACTGTTTATCTATTTCAAGAATAGGAATTGAAAATGATATATTTGATTACAATATAGATTCTCTTGATATTATAAGAATACAAACCAAAATGTTAGAATATGATTATAGATTAAATACTCAAGATTTTTATCAACATAGAACTATTAAAAATTTAGCTGAATTTATTGAGAATAAAAAAGATGAAAAAATTAGTAATATTGATGAAAACTATTTGACTAATATTAACAATAGCTTTAATAAATATCCATCAATTATGAAATTTACAAAAAAAACTTATAATAATATTCTATTACTTGGTTGTACAGGTTATTTAGGTATTCATATATTATATGAACTTTTAACACAATATAATTGTAATATTACTTGTATTATTCGTAGTAAAGATTCTATGCAACCTATTGATAGATTAGCTAAATTATATAAATTTTATTTTAATAGAAAACTTCCTATTAATAGAATTACTATTATAGATTCAGATATTACAAAATCTAATTTAGGTTTAGGTGTTAGAAAGAGTAAAGAACTTTTTCAGACTATAGATTTAGTAGTAAATTCTGCTGCTAATGTTAAATATTATGGAAATTATGAACAATTTAAAAAAATAAACGTTGATGTAGTACAAAATTTAGTTGATTTATGTATTGATAATAATATACAATTAATACATATATCTACGCTTGGTGTTTCTGGTAGTTATTTGGTTAACCATCAAAAAAACTATAATAACTTTGATGAAAATGATTTTTATATTGGTCAAAAATATGATGAAAATGTATATATTCATACAAAATTTGAAGCGGAAAAATTAATATATGAAAAATCACAAGAAGGCTTATCTTCTAGTATCTTACGTGTTGGTAATTTAACTAGTAGATATTCAGATGGTGTTTTCCAACAAAATTTTGAAAGCAATGCTTTTTATAATATTTTAATGATGATATTAAAATATCATATCATACCAAATACAATGATTAATGAATTTCTTGAATTCACACCTGTTGACTATTGTGCGCAATCAATTCTTAAATTAATTTTCAATGTGGAAACAGAAAAATATGTTTTTCATTTATTTAATAAAAACTATATACAAGTTTCTGAATTGTTAAAAATATTTAATGATTTAGGTTTTGAAACTTCAATTTTATCAGGAAATGAATTTAAACAAAGAATACTCGCATTATCTAATCAATATCCTCAAGAAAACATTTTAAAAGGAGTTGTAAATGATTTAGATGATACTTTAGGACTTTCATTTTCATCAACTGTAAACCAAAACAATTTAAATACTACTAATTGTTTAGAAAATTTAAATTTTGAATGGCCAAAAATTACTGAAGAATATATAGAAAAAATTATTAACTATTTACGCAAGAAAAAATATTTGAAATAACGAGGAGGTTTTTCTTTTGAAAAAAATATTGGAAAAGTACAAAATACAATTAAAGTTATTGTTTGCACTCACTTTAGGGCTAATTGTATTAACCACAATTTATTACTTTTTTATACCCTTAATACTAAATTATCCAAAAGGTACATATGGAACAAACTTTCAATCAGAGCTAGAAAATACTAATTATTTTTCACAAGTTTTATCAATTGCTCTTGCTATTTTTGCTTTATTTGCAATAGTAACTTTTTATAAAACTAGATTTTTAATTAAATACAGTGATTTGATTAAAAACCCTTATAATTATTCTATTAAAGAAATAAACTATGTAAAAAATAAATTGTTTACTGTACCTTATTCATTACTTATTTTAAATATTATTATACCAAGTATCGCACTTACATGTATACATGCTTATACAATTAATCAATTTGGTATTACTACTTTAAAATTATTTATACTTGTTATTACTTTAATGACTTTATATGTAACTTCAGTTTTTATTTATACTTGTAATATATTTAAAAAAATATTAATAACCTTACCCTATGATAATACTAAAAATTTAAAACAATCTACTTTAAAAAAGAGGATTTTTTATAATATATTACCCTTGATTACGGTTTCTATTTTGTTTACCTCATTACTTGGTTATTCAATTTTATCTATAGAAACTGGGAACTCTTTGTTTGAAACATATCATAGTAGTTTATATTATTTTAATGAGTTTAATGAATTCGATAATTTATCCGATTTATTAGAAAAAACAAACTCTCTTTCTTTATTAAATAAAAATGATTTTGTATTTATTAAAACGCCAGATAATAAATTTATAAATAATAAAGGTGAAGAAATTCAATTAAGTACATTTTTTACTAAATATTTAAATGAATTATCTTCTACTAATAATGGAAGAGTTTATGAATATTATGGAATAGATTGTCAAGGATCTACAATAAATATTAATATAAATGGTTCTACATATATAGTTGGAATTTATTTTAGGATTCTTTCTGCTAATATATTATTATATTTTTCTATTTCATTTATTATATTATTATTAATAAATATTATTATTTTAATATTATTTTCAAGATCTCTATCTAATGATATAAATGTCATTTCATCTGGATTCATAAATATGGCAAAAAATAGAGATACTAGCATTATGGACCCATTACCACTTAGTTCTAATGATGAATTTGGAAGCCTAATTATTGCTTTTAATAAAATACAAGAATTAACTAAAAATAATATTAAACAAATTCAAGAAAATCAAGACACTTTAATGGAACAAGAACGTTTAGCTTCTCTTGGACAACTAATTGGTGGAATAGCTCATAACTTAAAAACTCCAATAATGTCTATATCTGGAGCAGCAGAAGGGCTAACTGATTTAGTAAAAGAATATGATTCTTCTATCGACGATCCTGAAGTAAATTCTAAAGACCATCATGATATAGCAAAAGATATGTTTACTTGGATTTCAAAAATAAAGACACATACAGAATATATGTCTGACATTATTACTGCAGTTAAAGGTCAAGCAGTAGTATTATCAAATGAAGAAGATATTTCTTTTACTATAGGTGAACTTTTAAAAAGAGTTAATATTTTAATGAAACATGAATTAAAAAGCGCTATAATATATTTAAATATTTCTATGCAAACTGATGAAAACACACTAATACATGGTGATGTAAATAGCTTAGTACAAGTAATTAATAATATGATATCAAATTCTATTGAAGCATATCATGGAAAAACAGATAAAAATGTCGATATAATCGTCCAAAGAAAAGATAATAATTTATTAATTTCTATAAAAGATTATGCTACTGGTTTGTCAGATAAAGTAAAAAACAAATTGTTTAAGGAAATGATTACAACCAAAGGGAAAAATGGAACTGGATTAGGATTATATATGTCATATTCTACAATTAGAGCTCATTTTAATGGAACTATTACTGTTAATTCTGAAGAAGGAAAAGGTACTACATTTACTATCAGTTTACCATTACAAAATTAAAAATATTATTATAAAAATAGGTATATTAAACAAAATATATCTATTTTTTATTTGTATTGACAATTTTTTACGTAAATCTATTGATTTTTATTAACTTTATTAATATAATATGATTAATATTATATTAATAAAATGGGGTATTTATATGAGAAAAGGATTGCAAAATATTGAAAATAATGACAATAAAAATTATAAAATTATAGCAGTTGATGATGAAGAAGGAATTGTTGATTCTTTATCTATTTTTTTAAAAAGATCTGGTTATGACTTTATAGGCGTTACTGATCCTGAAGCTGCAATTGAAAAAGTTAAAAATGAACATTTTGATTTAATGATATTAGACTTTATAATGACTCCTATTCATGGAGATCAAGTTGTTGAGGAAATAAGAAAATTTAATCGTGATTTATACATTTTATTATTAACTGGTCACAAAGATCTAGCTCCACCTTTGGAAACAATTAGAAGATTAGACATTCAAGGATATTGTGAAAAAAGTGATAAATTTGATCAATTATTATTACTAATAGAATCTGGTATTAAATCTATTAAACAAATGAATGAAATTAAAAAAATTAACAGTGAATTATCAGATACTTATAATAAATTAGAAACATCTTATCTAGAAAGTATTCAAACTTTAAGATATACTGTCGAAGCTAAAGATACTTATACTAGAGGCCATTCAGATAGAGTTGCCCAATATTCTGTCTTAATTGGTAAATATTTAAATTTATCTGAATCAGATATAGAAAATTTAAGACTTGGTGGATTATTTCATGATATTGGAAAAATAGGTGTTCCCGATTCTATACTTCAAAAGGATGCAAAACTTACAGATGATGAATATTCTCAAATAAAGCAACATCCTAATATTGGTGTACATATTTTGTCACATGCAAAGATTTTTCAAGATATTTTACCTATTGTTGAACATCATCATGAAAAATATAATGGTTCAGGGTATCCTAAAAAGCTATCAGGCAAAAATATTCCTTACTTAGCAAGAATTACTGCAATCGCAGATAGCTTCGACGCTATGAGTTCACGTAGATCTTATCGTGATCCTTTGTCTATAGAAAGCATTATAAGTGAATTTGAAAGATGTAAAGGTACTCAATTTGATCCAAATTTAGATGATATTTTCTTAGACATATTAAAAAATCATTATGATGATATACAAGCAATTCAAGAAAAATATAAATAAAATAATAATTGAAAAAGCAGATAATTGGATTTAAGGTCCATTTATCTGCTTTTTTTATACTTTCATAGATAGTGCTACTTTTTGTCTATCTCTATCTATTTTTATTACTTTTACTTTTATAAGATCTCCTACACTAACTATATCTAAAGGATTCTTTATGAATTTATCACTCATTTCAGAAATATGTACTAAACCATCATGTTTTACCCCTATATCTACAAATGCTCCGAAATCTATAACATTTCTTACAGTTCCTGTTAAAACCATTCCTTCTTTTAAATCATCCAATTTTAAAACATCACTACGCAAAATAGGTTTTGGCATATTTTCACGAGGATCTCTTCCTGGCTTTGAAAGTTCTTCTATTATGTCTTTTAATGTCATCTCTCCTATATTTAAATCTTTAGACATTTTAGATATATTTATATTTTTTAATCTATTTTTTATCTCCTCTAATTTTTCTTTATCTCTTAAATCATTTTTATTAAATCCTAAATTTGCTAATAAATCTTCAGCTACTTCATAACTTTCTGGATGAACTGCTGTTATTTCCAATGGATTATCTCCATCTAAAATCCTTAAAAATCCTGCACATTGTTGGAAAGTTGCTTTACCTAGCTTAGGTACTTTTAATAATTGTTTTCTATTTTTTAGTTTTCCATTTTCATCTCTATATTTTACTATATTTTTCGCTGTTGTTTTATTTATTCCTGCAATATATGATAGTAATGATGGTGTTGCTGTATTTACATCTACTCCAACTTTATTAACACTATCTTCTACTACTCCTGTTAAGCTTTCTGATAATTTTTTTTGATTAACATCATGTTGATATTGTCCTACTCCTATTGCTTTAGGATCTATTTTTACAAGTTCTGCAAGTGGATCCTGTAATCTTCTAGCAATTGATATTGCTCCCCTTATTGATACATTTATATCTGGATATTCTTCTGTTGCAAGTTTTGATGCAGAATAAACAGATGCTCCCGCTTCACTTACTATTACATAATGAACTTCTTTTTTACAATCTTTAATCATATCTGCAATAAACATTTCAGACTCTCTTGATGCTGTTCCATTTCCAATTGCAATCATATCAACCTTATCTTTTTCAATTAATTTCAATAGTTCTCTTTTTGCTCCTATAACATCATTTTGTGGCTCTGTTGGATATACAGTAGTATAATCTAATACCTTACCTGTTTCATCAATTACTGCTATTTTACAACCAGTTCTATATGCAGGATCAAATCCCATTACAGTTTTTCCCTTTATTGGTGCACCTAATAATAATTGTTTTGAATTTTGACTAAATACTTTTATTGCTTTTTCTTCAGCTTTTTCGGTTAAATCTGAACGTATTTCTCTATCTATTGACGGCTCTATTAATCTAGAAAAACTATCTTTTATTGTTTCTATTAACATATTATTAAATTGATTTTTATCTTTTATTATATCTTTTTCAATATAAATTAATATTTTATCTTCTGGTTTTTTTAATTTTACTTTTAAAATTTCTTCTTTTTCTCCCCTATTTATAGCTAAAATTCTATGACTTGGTATATATTTTATAGCTTCACTATATTCGTAATAAATCTCATAATTTGATTTTTTTTCCGGGTTTATTGCATTTGTAGTAATTAAACCTTCTCTATAGCATAGTCTTTTTATTTCTTTTCTATATTTACCATTATCAGAAATATCTTCTGCTATAATGTCTAATGCTCCTTGAATTGCTTCTTGCTCATTATTTACTCTCTTATCCTTATTATTTTTATCTTCTTCTGATAATTTATTTATATTTATATATTCTTTTGCTATTTCATAAATATCCTTTGTCTCTTTTTGCTCTATAATTATTTCCGCTAGAGGTTGTAATCCTTTTGCTTTTGCTATTGTTGCTCTAGTTTTCTTCTTTTGTTTATATGGTCTGTATATGTCTTCTACTTCTGCAAGTGTTTTAGAAATTGTAACTGCTTTTATTATTTCATTTGTTAATTTCCCTTGATCTTCTATTGCCTTAATAACTTCTTCTTTTCTTTGCTCTAAATTTCTTAAATAGTTTAGTCTACTTTCTAAATCCCTAAGTGTTTCATCACTTAGTCCTCCTGTCACTTCTTTTCTATAACGTGCAATAAAAGGAATCGTATTACCTTCGTCTATTAATTTTATTGTATTTTCTACTTGTGAAACCTTAATATTTAGCTCTTCTGCTATTGTTTTTATTATTTTTTCCATTGTTATTCTCCTCTTATTTATTTTTCTATATTTACTTTTCTCTTTTGCTATTTTACTATAATTTTTTAAAAATAGCAATTAAAAAATAGCATGCAAATTTTATTAAATATTGCATACTATTTTTATACCTTTAAATAATTACTATTAATTATTTTTAATTTGTGTTTTTAAATTATTTTTCTTCTTTATTAATAGTTGTTTCATTAGTTTGTGGGCCTACATATTGTGCTTCTCCAAAAGCTAGTATTGGATAACATACAAATGGGAAGAATGTCATTAAAATACCAAATCCTATACCTTTACCAAAAGCTTTTGCTAATGCTATATTTTTCCAGAATGTAAGTACTATTGGTCCAATTCCACATATTACTATTAAGTTTAAGAAATACCAATAAGTTTCAATACCACTTAATTTTAATTCTACAACATCATTATGTATAGGTATTAAAGCTTCCCATCCATCAATATTTGCTTTTTTAAATACTTTCCATCTAGCTATTAAAGTTAAAACTGATAATGCAATTATAATTAACCAAAATAAAACACCCAAACCTAATATAGTAGCAATTACTCCACCTAAATCATTAGCTGTTGCTGCTTTTGAAACTGTAGTTGTATAAGGTGTACTATAATAAGATGAATACATATTAATTACCCCCTTTATTTATTTTATTATAATTTAATTATAATATTACATATAATATATTACTTTTTTTTAAAATTTACAAGCTTTATTTACATTTTTTTTACTTTTTCGACTTTTCACATGCTAAATAAATAATTTTATTATATATCTTAATATAGTTATGACACATACAAGTATAAAAAAGTTTGGTATTACTTTTATCTTTAATTTATGTATGTATCTATCTACAACAAATAATACTGCAAATAAGAGCCAAATGTATGCTGTCCAATTTATTTGACATGCTTTAGTAAATTGCCCTGTTATAATATAATATAAAGCATGTGTAATTCCACACCCGGGGCATTCCATTTTGAATAATATTTTTATTGGGCAAATTTGACTAAATATCATTTGCATAACAATTAAATATATTATTGCTATTATAATTATATACCAATATTTATATAAATCTTTTTTTATTGCTTTTATCATTTTTATTTTTCCTCATAAACATCTAGTTTTTATTCTATTCCCAAATATTTATTATAGCTAATTTCTCTATCTACTACTGTACCATCTTCTTTTAAATCAATAATTCTATTTGCTACTGTTTGAGTTAATTCATGGTCATGTGATGTAAAAATTATATTACCTGTAAATTTTTTCATTCCTTCGTTTAATGCCGTTATGCTTTCCATATCTAAGTGATTAGTTGGTTCATCAAATATTAAAAAGTTGGCTCCCGAAAGCATTATTTTAGAAAATACACATCTAACTTTTTCTCCTCCAGATAAAACTTTGACTTGTTTTAAAGCTTCGTCTCCTGAAAATAGCATTCTTCCTAAGAAACTTCTAACATAAGTTTCATCTGGATCCTTTGAATATTTTCTAAGCCATTCTGTTATATTTTCATCTGTATCAAATAAATAATTATTGTCTTTTGGGAAGTAAGCATTTGTAATAGTTGTTCCCCAAATTAATTTTCCATCATCTGGTTCTAATTCTCCTGCTATAATTTGAAATAATGCTGTTTTTGCATTTTCGTTATCTGCTAAAAATGCTATTTTATCATTTGCTTTGACCGTAAATGATATATTATCTAATAATTTAACACCATCAATAGTTTTGGATATATTTTTAACTTGCAATATTTCTTTTCCTGGTTCTCTTTCAGGCTTAAAGTCTATATATGGATATTTTCTATTTGATGGTTTTATTTCATCTAATTGAATCTTTTCTAGCGTTTTCTTTCTAGAAGTTGCTTGCTTAGATTTAGAGGCATTTGCACTAAATCTTGCAATAAAATCTTGTAATTCTTTAATTTTTTCTTCTTTCTTTTTATTCTGCTCTTTTGCTTGTTTTAATGCTAATTGGCTTGATTCATACCAAAAATCATAATTGCCTGGATAAACTTTGATTTTTCCAAAATCAACATCAGCAATATGTGTACATACTTTATTTAAGAAATACCTATCATGTGATACTACAATAACAGTATTTTCAAAATCCATTAAAAAGTCTTGTAACCAATTTATACTTTTTAAGTCTAAATCGTTTGTTGGTTCATCTAATAGTAATACATCTGGATCTCCAAATAAACTTTGTGCTAATAGTACTTTTACTTTGTCTTTTGCCTCCATTTCCTTCATCAGTTTATAATGATCTTTAGGAGATATTCCCAAATTATTTAATAGCATAGCTGCATCAGACTCTGCATTCCATCCATCTAATTCTGCAAATCTTTCTTCTAATTTTGCAGCTTTCATTCCATCTTCTTCTGAAAAATCAGGTTTTGCATATATTTCATCTTTTTTTATCATTATGTCATATAATTCTTTATTTCCCATTATAACTGTATTTATTACATTAAAATCTTCATAAGCAAAGTGATCTTGTTTTAAAACAGATATTCTTTCTCCTTTATCTAAAGATATATCTCCTTTACTTGGTTCTAAATCTCCTGACAATACTTTAAGAAAAGTTGATTTACCTGCTCCATTTGCTCCTATAATTCCATAACAATTTCCTTTTCCGAAGTTTATATTTACATCTTCAAATAATGCTCTCTTTCCAAATCTTACTGTAACTCCATTTGCACTTAACATTTTATCTCCTCCTTAGACAGAAGTATTATACACTATAATACTTTATTTTTCAAGGATAAGAACCTCTATATTTAAATTTTACTATTTGCTTTTTTATATACTTTATAATATAATAAAATTGTAATACCTATTATTGGTTTTTAGTAATAAATTCGAAGGTCCAGTACTTCGTCTATCTACTTACAGGAGGAACATATGACACCACTAACCATATTTATATCAGATTTATTTTTATGTATAATATCTTGCGTTATATTGATTTTTGCTACAATTTACCACTATACTAAAAATAAAAAGACAAAAGAGAATCTAATTAATGTAATTATTTGTTTGATTCTATTTGTAATATGTCTTATAATTATTGTACTTTATATTATAAAAATATTTACTATGATATAAGTATTCAAAAAAGAAAGGAAATTATTTCCTTTCTTTTTTTATTTTAGTATATTTTTAATATATAATTTTTATTAATCTTCGAATAATAATTTGATTCCCCATAATCCAGAAATACCAACTAAGCTGTATATTATTCTAGAAAGTAAAGTCATATCTCCAAATATAGCTGCTACTAAATTGAAATTAAATATACCTATTAATCCCCAGTTAATAGCTCCAATTATTATTAATACTAAAGCTATTTTATCTATTATTTTCATAATTATCCTCCTTTTAATTTTATAATCGTTTTTATTATTATATGTTTTTTTATTTTCTTTATTCATTTTATTAAATTTTTTTATTTTTATTTTTTATTTTGTTATTAATTTTAGTTTTTTTACTAATATTTGAAATATATGTAAATTTATGCTATAATTATATTATGTAAATCTTTATAATAAAGGAGGAACTGTATGAATATACGGATCAAAAAAGTAGATTTAAATCAAGCCAAAATAAACTTCCTTAGAGAACTACAGTGCTCTGTTACATTAGATAAAAATTCTAATGCATATATAATATCTTTACCTAATACCTTAGAGTTATTTGATGCAGGATTAGATGTTTATTATTTACTAACACTAGATGGGAAGAAAATTGGTCATGTTGTAAAACCTTTCCTTTTAAGTGGGGGATCTTTTGATTTTGCAATTTAATACTACTATTATTAAAGATTTCAAAGGACTAAATTTTTAAAAATTTAGTCCTTCTTTATTTAATTTAAAATTATTTTTTCATTAATTTAAATACTTTATATCATAAAGTAAATTATTGATATTTATTTTAAAGTATAGTAAAATATATTAAGATAATAAAGAAAGAGGATAGTTATGAAATATTCAAGAGCCTTTGAAAAATTAGGTCTTCCAAAATATTTTAAATTTGGAATTGAATTGGAAGCAGATAATGTTAGAACTAAAGGAAAAAATGGATTATATACAGGAGAAAGTGCAAAATATATTACAGATCATAATTGGCATATGGCAACAAAAAATGAAGAAATACTTGTTTCAAAAGGTGGTGCTGAATTAGTTTCTCCTATATTACATGATACAAAACAAGATTGGAAAAATATATCTGATATTTGTAAGCACATTAAAAAATTCCCTGGTGAAAATGGAAATAAAGTTGTCACAAATAATAAATGTGGCTTACACATACATTTCGATGCTGACTGTTTATTAAAAGATCCTAATAGAATAAAAAATTTTATGCGATTATATGCAGAATCAGAAGAATTATTATATAAAATGTGTAATGATAAAAACAATCCAATGCGAAAAGAAGCTATAAATAAAAATTTTAAAGGATTTAATATGATTTCTGCATTATGGAGAAAAGGAATGGCAGCTCCTACTGGAAAGAAAATCTTAGAACAAATACAAAATGGTACATTAAAAGTATCATATAAAAAATTTAACAAGTTTAGAATGTTAGCTAGTAAATACAAATTAGATGAAAGAAGATATGCAGGCATAAACCTAACAAATATAGGAAATAGTAAAAAAAATACTATTGAATTTAGAATGGCAAATGGAACATTAAACCCGGACATAATTAAGCAAAATATCTTTCTTTACGCTTCATTAATTGATACATCCATAAAAATAACTGATTATCCAAAAATATATGAAAATAAATTAAATGCCTTTTATAATACAAATATAAGTGAAAAACAAAAAGTAGAAAATTTTTTGAATCTCATTATGGAAAATACAGAAGATAGACAAATTTTTATTGATAGATGGAAATCTGTTAAAGATTCGGCTGTATTTGCAAAAAATGAAAATAAGGGTTTTGCACAAAATAGATTTAAAAGAGATCAGTTTAAGAAAATAGCACAAAGAACACCTGGTCATACAATACACTCAACATATTTACATATAAAAGAAATGCTTTCAAGAACAAATGATAAAGGAGCAGTTGAATATGATAGATAATATTTGTAAAAATTCATTTAAAGAAGTATATGACATTTTAAAATATACTGAGGAGGATTTACTAAATAAAATCCCAAATAAATTTATGATGTTTATAAAAAATAATATGAATATAAATTATAAAACTAATATAGATTTATCTATAGATATAGACAAACAAAATTTATTACCAGAAACTGAAGGTATTTCATCTTTACTATATATAAATTATTGGGCAACAGATGAAGAAAAGAAAGAATTTACTCAAAAAAATCAACAAGATTATTTAAATATAGATAGAAATATTTATGAAATACTTAATCATAACCACCCGTAAAACGGGTGGTTTGCTCTTAGCCTAGAAGGCTTTTGTACTGGCACTTCTGGGCTTAAGC
>CANRCM010000018.1 GCA_947629085.1 uncultured Clostridia bacterium | reverse complement strand
ATATCATGAAGGGAGTTGCTTTGCTACAAAGCTAAAGCCTACGGTACTACCGGCACAGCCGGAAGATTATTTACATAGAAAATTTAAAATAAACTTTGCAAATTATTGCAGAGTTTATTTTTTTAAAAAATTTCTAAAAAACTATACAAAATTATAAAAAGTAATGATATAATCAAATTCAAAGATAAAATAGGATAAATGTGAGTAGAAAGGGCGTAAATTAAAATGGGAAATATAGTTTTATTAGATGAATTAACAATAAATAAAATAGCTGCAGGGGAAGTTATAGAAAGACCAGCATCTGTAATAAAAGAAATGATAGAAAACTCTATTGATGCAGGAGCTACAAATATTACAGTAGAAATAAAAAATGGAGGAATTTCTTACATTAAAGTAACAGACAATGGAAAAGGAATAGCCCAAGATGATTTAGAAATTGCTTTTGAAAGACATGCTACTAGTAAAATTAGATCTGCAGATGATTTAAATACTGTAACATCTATGGGGTTTAGAGGTGAAGCTTTAGCTAGTATTGCTGCTATTTCTAATGTTGAAATGATTTCAAAAACAGAAGAACAAGAAATAGGATATAGAGTTGTAGTAGAAGCAGGAAATATTTTAGAAAAAGAAGAAGCAGGATGTAGAACAGGAACAACAATAACTGTAAGAAATTTATTTTTTAATACACCTGTTAGATATAAATTTTTAAAAAAAGATTATACAGAATCAGGATATATAGAAGATGTGATTACAAGAATAGCATTAGTAAATCCTAAAATTTCAATAAAGTTAATTAATACTGGAAAAACTGTTATACAAACAAATGGTAATGGAGATTTGAAAAGTGTAATATACAGTATTTATGGAAAGGATATATCAAATGGAATTACTGAAGTAGATTATGAATATGAAGATATAAAAATTTCAGGTGTAATTGGCAAACCAGAAATAGCTAGATCAAATCGTTCTAATCAGTTATTTTTTGTTAATAAAAGATATATAAAAGACAAAACATTAACAGCTGCAACAGAACAAGCATATAAAGGATTAATACCAATTGGAAAATTTGGATTTGTTGTATTAAATTTAGAAATAAATCCTGCTAAAGTAGATGTAAATGTGCATCCAGCAAAATTAGAAGTTAGATTTCAAGAAGAAAACAAAATATTTCAATCAGTATATCATGCAATAAAAGATACATTATTAAAGGGAGAATTAGTTGCTAATCCTGAAAAAACTATAATAGAAAGCACTAATAGAATGGATAGATCAGCTTTAAGTTTTGAAGAAAGATTAAAAAATTTAAGAGAATCTAAAAAGGAAAATCAAACAGGAGGATTATTTGGATTTAGAAAACAAAATGCAAAACAAATAGAAGAATATACAGATGAAGAAAGTAAAATAAAAACTAATAGTGTGGAAAATAAAAATAATACTACAGTTAATCAAGAAACAAAAATAATTGATACATCCAAAATAGTTAATGATAATAAACCAATAGATACATCAGATGTATTAAAACAATTAAAAGAAATGAAAGATCAAATGGAAAAAGAATTACAGGAAAATGAGGCAACAAAAGTAATAAATTTAAATGATATAAATGCTGAATATAAAATAAGTAAAGATAACCAAGAAGAAAATATTCCAAAAATAAAAGAGTCTAACGATGAAAATGACTTACCAAAAGCATTGCAAAAAGAAGAAAAGGAAAATAATAAAGATACGTCTACTACTTCTAATTCTGCAGATTTTAATGAAATGTATGCAAAAACTTTTGGTAGAACGCCAATAACTGAAGAAATTAAAAAAGACGAAAATGATGAAACAAATGCTATAGATATAGTAAAAGATAATGTATCAATATTTGAAGCAGAAGAATTTAAAAAACCAACATATAAATTTATAGGAATTATATTTAAAACATATATAATATTAGAAATTGATAAAGAAATGTATATATTAGATCAACATGCTGCACATGAAAGAATCATGTATGAAAAAGTTAAGAAAAATTATTATAGTGAAAATACAAAAGATAGTCAAATGTTACTATTGCCAGATGTCATTACATTAACACATAAAGAAATGGAAATAGCAAAAGATAATATTTCATTATTTAGTAACGCTGGATTTAGTTTGGAAGAATTCGGAGAAAACACTATAAAACTAACAGGTGTTCCAACAATATGTATAGATTTAGATACAAAGGAATTATTTTTAGAGACTTTAGATGAGATAAATACTGTAGCAAGAACTGCAAAACAAGAAAAAGAAGAAAAGTTTATAGCAACAGTTGCTTGTAAAGCAGCAGTAAAAGCAAATATGGCTTTAACTGTAGAAGAAGTAGATAATTTAATGGAACAATTATTAAAATTACCAAATCCTTTTACATGCCCACACGGAAGACCAACAGTAATAAAAATGACTAAATATGATATTGAAAGAAAATTTGCAAGAAAGTAAAAAGGAGAAAATTATGACACTAATTATAATTATAACAGTAATACTATATATAGTAGTCATAGGATGGACATGGAATAATTTAGCCGATATTAGCAAGATAAAAAAGATAGTAGTTATCTTTATAGAAGTAATTGTAATTTATCTATTAACAATAATATTATTTAATATATCGAAAATTGAAATTAATTATGAAAGTAATGTAATAGAAAGTAGTGTAAAAAACACTATAGTAATACTATTTACAGGATTAAATGCGTTGATTATTTTACCATATTTAAATAAACAAATAATGACATTAAAAGAAACTAAAACAGAGATAAATTCAAGAAAAGTAATGAAAAAATTAGTTATTTTGCTAGTAATATTTATAATATGTATGTTTTTTGAATGTGGATATATGAAAGATACACAAAGGGGTATTTTAAAAGTTCATCAAGTTAGAACTCAGCAAATTAAATAAGCAATATAATAATAAAAAATAATTAATTATAAAAAGACACAAACAATAAGGAAGGAATATCAATAAATGCAAAAAGAAAAAGTTGTTGTAATATGTGGACCAACTGCATCAGGAAAAACTGCATTATCAATTGAATTAGCAAAAAAAATTGATGGAGAAATTGTTTCTTGCGATTCCATGCAAATATACAAAGATATGAATATTGGAACAGCAAAACCAACTACAAGCGAAATGCAAGGTATAAAACATTATTTATTAGATTATATTTCACCAGATGAAAGATATAGTGTGGCAGATTACAAACAGGATGCAAAAAAAGCAATAAGAGAAATTATAAAAAAAGGAAGAACACCTATAATAGTTGGAGGGACAGGACTTTATATAGATAGTTTAATTTATGAAATAGAATATCCTAATATAGAATTTGACGAAAAGTATAGAGAGAAACTGGAAAAACAGGTCAAAGAAGAAGGATTAGAAAAACTATATGAAAACGCTAAAGAAATTGACAGTAAGGCTATGGAAAAAATAAGTAAAAATGATAAAAAGAGAATATTAAGAATATTAGAAATATATCATGCGACAGGAAAAAATAAAACAGAACAAGAAAAGGAATCTAGAAAAAAAGAAGTAGAATATGACTATAAAGTATATGCTCTTAATTGGGATAAAGATCAACTATATGAAAGAATAAATAAAAGAGTAGACATTATGATAAGGCAAGGCTTGATTGATGAAGTCAAAGCTATATATAAAAAATATGATAAATTTCCAACAGCTATGCAAGGATTAGGATATAAAGAAGTTGTAGAGTATTTGGAAAATAAAACAACGAAAGAAGATATGATTGAAAAAATAAAGAGAGAGACAAGAAGGTATGCTAAAAGGCAATTAACATGGTTTAGAAAAAACAAACAAACAATTTGGTTAAATGCACAAGAAGAAATACAAAATAATATTAAAATTATTTTGGAGGATTTAAATTGAAAGAAAATAAAAAAGTAATAAGAAAGCAGCAACAAAGGAATGTAAAAGCAAAGAAAGTTAAAATTAGTAAACAGAATAGAAAAAGTATAGTAATATCAATTATTGCTTTTATAATTGTTGCTTATTTACTATATACGATTTATCTATTGATAAAAGAGCCTACCAATATATTTACAGTAGAAGAAGGAAATTTGTATCAAGAAGAAAGTGATATTGGATACGTAATTAGAAGTGAAAAAGTTATAAAAGGACAAAATTATAAGAATGGAATGGAACAAATAAAGGCAGAAGGAGAAAGAACAGGTTCTAATGAAAATATATATAGATATTATAGTATTAATGAAGAAAGTTTAAAACAAAAAATATCCGAACTAGATACAAAAATACAAGAAATTATGACTAATGATAAAAGTTTACTTACTACAGACATGAAATTACTAGAAAATCAAATCGATGAAAAATTAGAAAGTATAAATAAAATAAATGATATGGCAAAGTTGGCCGAATATAAGAAAACTATAGAAGATATAATTGCTAAAAAAGCAAAAACAGCAGGAGATGCTAGTCCACAAGGTTCATACCTAAGAGGTTTAATAGAAGAAAGAAAGCAATATGAAAATCAATTAAACTCAGGAGCTGAATATGTAAAAGCTCCAATGAGTGGAGTTGTATCATATAGAGTAGACGGATTAGAAGAAGTGCTTACACCAAATAATTTTGAAACGTTAAGTGAAGAATATTTAAATAGCTTAAATTTAAAAACAGGAAAGATTGTAGCAATAAATGAAGAATGTGGAAAGGTAATTGATAATTTTTATTGCTATATTGCAACAATTACTGATTCAGAAGATGCTAAAAAAGCTCAAGTAGAAGATCAAGTAAAAGTAAGGCTTTCTAATAATGTTGAAGTTTCAGCAGAAATATGTAGCATAACAAACGAAGATAATGGAAAAAGAATATTGGTTTTAAAATTAAGTGATCAAGTAGAAGAACTTATTAATTATAGAAAAATAAATTTTGATTTAATTTGGTGGGATTCTTCAGGACTAAAAGTACCAAATCAAGCTATTGTGCAAATTGATAATTTGAATTATATTGTTAGAAGTAGAGCGGGATATCTTAATAAAATTTTAGTAAAAGTAAAAAAACAAGCAGATAAATATTCAATTGTTACATCATATAGTAATGATGAGTTAAAAGAACTAGGCTTAAGTGATAAAGAAATTGATAATTATAAAAAAATTAATCTATATGATGAAATAATACTTAATCCAGATATTAGCAAAGCAGACTAATATTACAATAATATTACAACAATATTAAAATTTAATAACATTAGCAAAAAATATTGACAATACGACAAAAAAAGTAGATACTAATATCATCAAAACAAATGAAAGTAAATTTTAGGAGGTTTTTTTATGTCAGGAGCTTTAATGAACAAAGTATGGGATTTATTTGGAATGGACTCAGCAGAGCCAGAAGAATATGAGGATGAAAATGTATATGATTATGAAGATGAAGAGGAAGAAGTAGTAGAAGATAAAAAATTATTTGGTAGAAAAAATAATAAAGTAGTAAATATGGCACAAACAAATGCGATAAAAATGGTTATTTCTCAGCCAACTACATTTGAACAATCAGATGAAATTTGTTCTTTCTTAAAAGAAAAAAAATCAGTTATTGTTAATTTAGAGTATGTTAATAAAGACGTTGCTAGAAGAATAGTAGACTTTATTAGTGGTGGAGTTTATGCTTTAGATGGATATATTCAAAAAGTATCTAATTCTATATTTTTAGTTGCACCATCTAATTATGAAATAACAAATGAAATGGCAAGAGAAGAAATGAAAAGTAAATTGTCTGTTTCATGGCTTAAAAACAATGGAATAAATTAATTACATATCCATAAGGAGGAAGAAAAATGATAACACCATTAGATATAGAGAATAAAAGATTTTCAAAACAAATGATGAATGGATATAGTGTAGAAGAAGTTGATGATTTTTTAGATGAATTAACTTTAGATTATGCAAAAAATTATAAAGAAGCAACAGAATTAAAGAAAAAAGTTGAAGAATTATCACAGAGCTTAGAACATTATAAAAATATTGAAGAAACATTACAAAATACATTAGTAATGGCTCAAAAAACAGCTGATGATGTTAAAAATGTAGCAAAACAACAGGCAGACCAAATTGTAAAAGAAGCAAAAGGAACAGCTGAAAAACAATCCATCGAATTAGATAATGAAATTATAGCAAAGAAGAAAGAACTAGAAGACGTAAAAAAACAATTTGATATATACAAAGCAAAAATGGAATCATTATTAATATCACAATTAGAATTAATAAAAGATATAAATAAAGAAGATATATAAATAAATAAATAAATATAAATGTGGGTTATCTAAAATGAGATAACCTATTTTTTGATGCTAATTAAAAATTATATAAAATTATGACAATATCAAAAATAAATAAAAAGAAAAGAATAAAGTATAAAAAACAAGAAAAATATTACAAAAAAGCAATAATATTACAGAACTGTTAAATGTATGTTACATTTCTATTAATACTATTGACCGACAGAAAAAAAAATAATAAAATAATTATATCATAAATGAATTTAAAAGCTGTGTAAGAAAGGTTAATTATGAGAATAATAGGTGGAACTGCAAGAGGGACAAAGCTGTATACATTAGAAGGAGAGACAACAAGGCCTACACTAGATAGAGTAAAAGAATCTCTCTTTAATATTATACAAAATAAAGTTCAAGGAAGTGTTTTTCTAGATTTATTTTCAGGAAGCGGTGCAATTGGATTAGAAGCAGCAAGTAGAGGAGCAAAAAAGTCAATTTTATGCGATTACTCAAAAAAAGCAATTGAGATTATAAATAAAAATACAGAAAAAACACATTTATCAAATAAAGTAGAAACATATAAAGGATCATTTATAGAATTATTAAAAAACAAAATAGAAGAAAAAATAGATATAGTATATATAGATCCACCGTATAAAACAGATTATATATATGAATCTTTAAAAATCATAATAGAGAAAAATATAATTAAAGAAAATGGATTAATTATATTAGAAACAGATGAAGAAGAAAGAATTTTAGAACAACTTAAAAATTTAAATATAGAAATAGTAGATAAAAGAAAATATGGTAGAGCGCATCTTATATTCTTAAAAGAAATAAGATCAAAAGGAAAGGGGTAAAACCATGGAAATATTTACATTATTAGAAACTTTAGAGGATTTATTAGAAAATAGTAGAAACTTACCATTTTCTACAAAAGGAATTGTAGATAAGGAAGAAATGCTAGATTTAATAAAAGAAATAAGAATAAAAATGCCAGATGAATTAAAACAAGCTAAATGGGTTAAAGAAGAAAGACAACGTATATTGGTTGAAGCCCAAAAAGAAGCTGACGGAATTGTAAAAGAAGCAGAAAATAGAATTATTGCTATGATAGACGAACACGAAATTACAAGAAAGGCATATGACCAAAAAACAGAGATAATAGAAACTGCAAATGAGATGTCTAGAGAAATTTCAAAAGGAACAAAAGAATATGCAGATAGCTTATTAGAAAATACAGAAAATGTATTAAACGAAACATTAAACAAATTAGGAAACAATATGACAGAAGCGATAAATTTAATGCAATTATCTTTAGAAGATACAATAAAAACAATTCAAAACAGTAGAAAAGAGTTGAAATAAAAAACAAAAGTCAGATGTCAGAAGTCAAACAATCAAAGACTTTTGCATCTGGCATTTTTTATTTTAGAAAGGAAAAGAAAAATGGCGAAAAAAAGAAGATATAAAAAAAGAAAAAAAACAACATCAAAATTAGATATAACAGTAATAAGCTTAATAGTATTTAGCATACTTTTCGCAGTACTAATATATACAAAATCTGGAATAATAGGAGTAAAGTTAAATGAAATACTTCGGAGGAATAATGGGTATAATGCAATACATACTTCCTCTTGGTACTTTTGCAATAGCTATAAAACTTGCCTGTGATGAAGGAGAAGAATTAAATAGTAAATTAATACAATATGTAATTGCAATAATAAGTTTAGCTATTGTATTTAGCGTATTTCAAATTTCATCTGGAGAGCTACAATCATCAAAGGATATATCTGAAATAGTAAAAGATGCATATTATTATGGATCACAAGGAAAAGGAGGAGGAGCAATTGGAGCTGTTGCTGCAGTACCTCTTACTAAGCTTTTAGGAGATGTTGGGGCTATTATACTTAGTCTTGGAATAGCAACAATATTATTAGTATTTACATTTGGAATTAATTTATCAGAACTGATAAATATGATAATGGATAAAATAGAAGAAAAAAGAGATAAACATTTGGAGAAAAAACTACAACAAGAAAAAGAGCAAAGAGAAACCTCATCTGAAAAAAGAAAAAGACAAAGAGAAGAAAGACGTATGAAATTGGAGCAAGCAAAATTAGAAAAAGAATCAGCTAAGACAGGAAAAGATCCAATGGAAAATCAAATAAAAATTAACTTTGGTGGGAGAATTATAGAAAATCCAGATGAAAGCAATGGATTACGAAAATATAATCATGAAGGAGAAGATTTAGAACCATTAACAAAGAATAATAAAAAGAAACGACAAAGTGAACCAGATGTACTAGATAGCAATTTATTTAAGGATGTAGAAGAACAAAAAGAAGAAAAGAAAAAGGCAGTTTTACAGTTAGAGCATGCTCAAATTGTTGAAGACGAGCATTATGAATATCCACCAATAGAAATTTTGAGTAAATCATCTAAAAGATCTTTAAGGGGAGGAGCTAAAGCATTAACAGATACTGCAACAAAATTACAAAAAACATTATATAGTTTTGGTGTATCAGCAAAAGTAGAAAATGTATCTGTTGGTCCAGCGATAACAAGATATGAACTAAAACCAGCTGAAGGAGTAAGAGTTAGTAAAATAGCAAATTTAGCAGATGATATAGCACTTAATTTAGCAGCAGAAACAATAAGGATTGAAGCTCCAATTCCAGGAAAGCAAGCAGTAGGAATTGAAGTACCAAATAAAGAAAAAGAAGTAGTACATTTTAGACAAATCTTAGATAGTAATGAATTTAAAACTAATAAATCAAAACTAACAGTAGGACTAGGAAAAGATGTAGCAGGAAATGTACAATTAGCTGATATAGCAAAAATGCCACATGTTCTGATTGCAGGTTCTACTGGTTCTGGGAAAAGTGTATGTATAAACACAATTATTACAAGTATTATTTATAATGCAAAACCTAGTGAAGTAAAATTTGTTATGGTTGACCCTAAAGTTGTTGAATTATCTGTATATAATGGAATACCACATCTATTGATTCCAGTTGTAACAGATCCAAGAAAGGCTGCAGGTGCATTAGCATGGGCAGTACAAGAAATGGATGATAGATATAACAAATTTGCAAGTAAAGGTGTACGTGATTTAAAAGGTTATAATAAGGCAATTGAGAAAGAAAGTGAAGCTGGAAAATTACCTCAAATAGTTATTATTATTGATGAGTTAGCAGATCTAATGATGGTTGCAAAAAATGATGTAGAAGATGCAATATGTCGTTTAGCACAAAAAGCAAGAGCTGCAGGAATGCATTTAGTAATTGCAACACAAAGACCATCAGTTGATGTTATAACAGGATTAATTAAAGCTAATGTGCCATCAAGAATAGCTTTTGCAGTATCTTCACAAGTTGATTCAAGAACAATATTAGATAGTGTAGGTGCAGAAAAATTATTAGGAAAAGGAGATATGTTATTTTTCCCTTCAGGAGCACCAAAACCATCAAGAGTACAAGGAGCCTTTGTATCAGATGATGAAGTAGAAAAAATAGTTGATTTTATTAAATCAAATGGAACAGCAACTTATAGTGAAGATATTTTAGAAAGCATTGAAAATAGCAATAAAACAGATAAAGAACTTGCACAAGAACAAGCAGAAGATGATGACACAGATCCGTTTTTGATGGATGCTATTCAAACTGTTGTAGAAACAGGTCAAGCATCTACATCATTTATACAAAGAAGATTTAAGGTTGGATATGCAAGAGCAGGAAGAATTATAGATCAAATGGAAGAAAGAGGAGTTATCTCAGGATATCAAGGAAGTAAACCAAGAGAAGTTCTTATGACTAAAGAAAGATGGGAAGAACTAAAAATGGGAAAAATAGAAGATAATAAAACAGAATAAATTGTTTATAATTATGATAAGAATATTAAAGAAAATAATATATAATAGGAAGGAGAAGAAATTTACAAGTGAATAATGATACCTTATTGGATAAAATAGTAAAAAAAGACTATAATAACAAATTAGAATCAATATTAGAAAAGAAATATTTTGACGAAGATGTAAAAAGTATTCTCTTAAGCATTTTATATAAAATAGAATCATCATATAAAGACTATAAATATGTAAAACAAAATGTAGATCCAAAAGAACAGTTTATAGAAAGAATAATAAATACGATTCAAAATAATTGTGACGAAATAAAATTATTAAAACCAAGTTCAGAAGATAGTAAAATAATAGGAAATAGAACATTTTTAGTAGAGAAAAAAAGAAAAAGAATTATTTGTCATAATGTAGAAAGAAAATTATTATATTGTATAGCTAAAATAGGGAAAAAAGATAAAATAATAAATGATAAATATTTTATAATATCGGAAACATTATCAAATTTAATAAATATAGGAAATAATATAAATACAGTAGAGCCATTAAGAGATTTTAATGGTTATTCATGGACAAGTATATCACGAGAAATAGAAAGTATAGAACATAATTTGATTTATCAAAATCTTATTTTGTTAGTTGGAAATGAATTCTTAAATAAATGGATATATAATAAAGAAATTATGATAGACTATATGGAATCTTTTAGAAATAGAATCAAAGATTTATATGGTAAAGAAATTGCTCAAAATTATATAAATATTTTAGAAAAGTTTTCTATATTATTAGAAGTTAAATTCAATAAAAGTAATAAAGAGAAATACAAAAAGATAAAAAAAGAAATAGAAAAAAATTTAAAAGAAATAGAAGATAATGCTAAATATATAGAAAGAATAACTAAAGAAAAAAGAAAATTGACAAAAGAAATTAAATATATAGATGAAACAATAAATGATAAGAAAATGCTACAAAAAGAATATGAGTCAAGAAATGAATTTTTACCATTGGAAGAAAAAATATTTAGTGTAAGAATTTTATCTAAATTAATGATGGAAGAAAGAGAAGAAAAAATAAAACAAATAGAAAAATTAAATGATATATTAAAACCAGAAAAATTCGTAAAATATAAAAAACAACTACAAGAAAAAGAAGAAATTCTAAAAATATTAGACATAAAAGACATAGAAAAAGCTATAAATAGATTTAAATTGGAATTACAAAAATTATTTTTAATATGTTTTGAAACAAAAATAGATAAAGTAGAAAATAAACAAGAATTAATTAAATTGATATATGAATTTAGATATTATTCCACATTACCATTTAGTTATGAAAGCATAATAATTGAAGAAAAAGCTTTACAAGAAAAATTAGAATATTTAACAAAAAAAATAATAGCAAAAGCACATAAATATAAAGTAATACAAAGATTTTCTAAAAAAGAGGATATAGATTATGAATTATTAAAAAAAATATTTACAGCTAAGAGTATTAATTTAGCAGAAATAGAAATTAAGTTGACTAAAGAAAAAGACAGGTTATTTGTACAAGTATATGATGAAAGAAGCTTAGAAGAAAAATATGAGATTAAAAACATAGAAAATATTAAAAACAAAGATTTTGAAATTAGATATAATAAAAAAGTCAAAGCATTTTATTAGGAAAGGAAATTATATAAATTATGAAAATTACATTTTTAGGAGCAACAAAAACAGTTACAGGATCAAACTTTTTAGTAGAAGCGGCGGGGAAAAAATTTTTAATAGATTGTGGAATGTGGCAAGGTAGTAGTGAATTAGAAATGCAAAATACAGAAGATTTTGAATTTAATCCACAAGAAATTGATTTTATGTTATTAACACATGCACATATTGATCATTCTGGAAGAATTCCTAAATTATATAATGAAGGCTATAAAAATCCAATATATGCACATAAAGCAACATGTGATTTATGTACTTTAATGTTGCCAGATAGTCGGACATATTCAAGAAATGGAAAACGAATGGAAAAATAAAAAAAGAGTAAGAAAAGGTGAAAAGATACTTTCACCATTATATACTGCAGAAGATGCTTTAAAATCCATGGAAATTTTCAAACCAGTACAATATGATGAAATTGTAGAGGTGACTCCAGAAATTCATTTTAGGCTTAATGATGCAGGACATATGTTAGGATCTAGTATAATAGAATTATGGGTTAAAGAAGGAGACAAAGAAACAAAAACGGTATTTACAGGAGATTTAGGAAATAATGATATTCCATTATTAGATTCTCCAACAATGATAGATAGTTGTGATTATTTAGTCATGGAATCTACATATGGAAGTAGGAAACATTTAAGAAATGATGAAAAGGCAGAAATGTTTTTAAATATTGTCTCAGAAACTTTAGATAATAAGGGAACTGTAGTAATACCATCATTCGCAGTTGGAAGAACACAAGAAATTTTATATGAAATTAATAAGTTAAAAGAAGTAAAAAATGATGATGAATTTAGAAGAAAATATAAAACATTAATGAAAGCGTCTGTTTACGTTGATAGTCCACTAGCAATATCTGCAACAGAAGTGTTTAGAGAAAACACGAATCTTTTTGAACCAGAAGTGATAGAAGAAATGCAAAAAGGAGATAATCCGCTTGAATTTCCAGGACTTAAATTTACAAGAACAGCAGATGAATCAAAAGCTTTAAATGAAAGTAATGAATCTAGTATAATTATATCAGCAAGTGGGATGTGTGAAGTTGGAAGAATAAAACATCATTTAAAGCATAATATATGGAATCCACAATCAACAATTCTTTTTGTTGGATATCAAGCTCCAGGAACATTAGGTTATAGTATAGTAAATGGAGCAAAGAAAGTAAAAATATTTGGAGAAGAGTTTGCAGTAAATGCTAGAATAGAATATATCGAAGGATATTCAGGACATGCAGACCAAGATGGGTTAATGAACTTTATATATTCATTTATAAATAAACCAAAACATATTTTTTTAGTTCATGGAGAAGCACAGTCACAAGAAATTTTAAAAGATAAAATAGAAACTGAAACAGGTATTCAAGTAACTATTCCTGAATTTGGAGAAACTTATGATGTAAAAGAACAAATTGAAATGATAAATAAAATAGAAAGAAAAGTTTCAAAAACAATAAAATCAGAAATATTACAAAGATTAGAAAAATTAAAGGAAGAACTTGTAGATATGGATAACTAT
Organism: uncultured Clostridia bacterium; assembly: GCA_947629085.1. Classification (GTDB taxonomy): domain Bacteria; phylum Bacillota; class Clostridia; order TANB77; family CAG-508; genus CAG-269. The sequence goes on along the minus strand of CANRCM010000018.1, from coordinate 9,503 downwards.
GTAAAAGAAGATATAAATAATGAGAACTTAAGAGATGAAGACATATTTAGAATAAACGAGAAAATAAAAGATTTAGAAAAGCAAATTTTAAGAGTAATAGAAGGATAAAACAAAAGAAAAATTATAAAACTTAAAAAGGAGATAACAATGGAAAATAAATATTTAAATGAAGCAATAATAGGAAATAGAAATATGCTTGCAACTTTTACAGGAAAAGGAGAACTTGAAAGATTATATTTTCCAAGTAAAGATAATAAGCAATATATAAATTTCTTTCACACAGGAGTAAAGATAAATAATTCAGATTTAATATATTTACATGATGATGTTAATAATGTATATAAACAGTATTACGATACAGATACAAATGTTTTAAATACAGAAATAACTAATACTTATTTTAATTTAAAAGTACTACAAACCGATTATATTCTTATAAAAGAAAATGTATTAGTAAAAAAATATATTTTCTTAAATGATGGAAAAATAGATTTGGATACTAAATTTTATATTCATTCAGAATTGTTGTCAGACAGAAATAATTTAGTTAGCAGTAAAGTTATAGATAATGGAATGATACAATATGCACATGATTTCACAGTATCTACTTTTGCAAAGGGGCATAAAATTTCAAGTCATCAAATTAATGGAAGTAAAGAAACAATTAAAAGAGGAGAGATACAGGATAAAGATTATATTGGAATGTCTAAAGACACAAGTGTATGCTATGATATAGGAATAATAAAACCACAAGAAAAAAAGACTCTACAAATTTGTATTTTAATCGATGAAAATAAAAATGTCTCTATGATGGAAGATGAAATTGATAGAATAACTAAAATAGATTTAAATAAAGAATATAATGATACAAAATCGTATTGGAGAAAATATGTGAAAGCTCACAATGGCTTGAATTTAAAAGAAGCAAAAAATAGTTATGAAGAAAAAATATTTGAAATTTATAAAAGAAGTATTTTATTATTTCCACTTTTAACAAATTCTGAAACTGGTGGAATTATAGCTGCACCAGAAATTGACGAAGATTTTACTAAATGCGGAAGATATGCGTATTGTTGGCCAAGAGATGCAGTATTTATAACAAAAGCAATGGATATTGTAAAAATGGAAAAAGAAACTGAAAAATTTTACAAAGTATTTTGCAAGAAAACCCAAAGTAAAAATGGAATGTGGGAACAAAGATTTTATACAGATGGAAAATTAGCACCTTGCTGGGGATATCAAATTGATGAAACAGCAAGTGTAGTATTTGGTGTTTATGAACATTATAAATATTCTAAATCAGAAAAATTTCTAAAAGACAATTTAAAAATGTGTGAAAAAGCGATAGATTTCTTAAAGAAATATATTAAAGATTGGTTAGGAATAGAAGGAAAAGAAGAAAGAGATAAAGACAAAGTACAAGAAGAAATAGAAAATAGTATAAATAGAAAAGGACATAAATATCATATAAGTTATGACTTATGGGAAATGAATGAAGGAATTCATTTATATTCTTTATCAAGTATATATTCAGCATTTGATTGTATATTAAATATATATAAAATTCTTGGAAAAAATGTATCAGAATTTGAAAATAATAGACTAAAAGATGAAAAAATACAAAAAAATGAGAAAGAAATTGAAAAAATACAATTAGAATTAAAAAAATACATAAATAAAAATTTATATGATGAAGAAAGAAAAACACTTTTAAGAAATACAGAAGATAAAAAAATGGATATAAGCATATTAGGAACAGTTATACCATTTAATGTATTTAAACCAAAAGAAAAGAAAATAAGAAATACTGTAGAAAATATTAATATGCATATAAGAACATATACTGGAGGATATCAGAGATTTGAGGGAGACCATTATATGAATGGAAATCCATGGCCAATAGCAAATTTATGGATGACTTTATATTATATATCAACAGGAGAAAAAAGAAAAGCTAAAGAAACTTTTGACTTTGTTGTAAAAACAGCAGGAAAACATTATTTCTTAGGAGAACAAGTAGATAATACTACTTTAAAACCAAATTGGGTAATAGGTCTTGGCTGGTCACATGCAATGTTTATCATTGTTCTAGAAAAGTTATACGGAAAAAATAAAACATAATTATTAAATTAAAGTAAATAATAATATAAGTAATATAGAAGAAATATATGAATAATTTTAAAAGAATACTTGAAAAGTATTCTTTTTTGGTATAGAATGTAATTGCCTAAAGGAATTTGGGTAATACTATAAAAAATATTGGTATTTAGTTAAATGCCAAAAAGAGGAGGAGTTTTTTATGTCAGTAAAAATCGGAATCAATGGATTTGGAAGAATAGGAACATTATCTTTTCAAGCAGCATTAAAGAAAGAAGGAGTAGAAGTAGTAGCAATAAATGATCCATTTATAACAGCAGATTATATGGCTTACATGACAAAATATGATACAGTTCATGGAAAATTTCAAGGAACTGTAGAAGAAAAAGATGGAAGTTTAGTTGTAAATGGAAAAGCTATAAAAGTATATAATGAAATGGATCCACACAATATTCCATGGGGAGAAATAGGAGTAGAATATGTATTAGAGTGTTCAGGAGTATTTACAACACTTGAGAAAGCACAAGCTCATATAGATGCAGGAGCTAAAAAAGTAATAATTAGTGCACCATCAAAGGATGCTCCAATGTTTGTAATGGGAGTTAATAACACAGAATACGATCCAAATATGAACATAGTATCAAATGCATCTTGTACAACAAATTGTTTAGCACCACTTGCTAAGGTTATTAATGATAACTTTGGAATTAAAGATGGATTAATGACAACAGTTCATGCAACAACAGCAACACAAAAAACTGTTGATGGAGCTTCTAAAAAAGATTGGAGAGGTGGAAGAGCAGCAGCAGCTAATATTATACCATCTTCAACAGGAGCTGCAAAAGCAGTAGGAAAAGTAATTCCAAGTTTAAATGGCAAATTAACAGGTATGGCATTCAGAGTACCTACAGTTGATGTATCTGTAGTAGATTTAACATGTAATTTAGAAAAACCTACAACAATGGAAGAAATTTGTAAAGTAATGAAAGCTGCATCTGAGAATGAATTTAAAGGAATTATAGAATATATTGATGATCCAGTTGTATCATCTGATTTTATAAATGATGAGCATACATCAATCTTTGATGCAACAGCTGGAATTCAGTTAACAGATACATTTGTAAAATTAGTAGCTTGGTATGATAATGAATGGGGATATTCAAATAAATTAGTGGATCTTGCTTGCTATATAGCTAGTAAAAATTAAATTTAAATTAATATTGATGATTTTAAAATATAAAACAGAATACTTGAAAAGTATTCTGTTTTAATATAAAATAAAAGCATAAATATTTTAGGAGGTTACAAATGAAAAATATATTCAAAAGAAATCAAGGAATAACATTAATATCTTTAGTTATAACAATAATAATTTTATTAATATTATCAGGTATTACAATAGGAGCAATATCTAGAGATAATTCTCTAATAAATAAAGCAGAAGAGGATAGTAAAAATGCACAAAGAGAAACTATCATAGAAAAAATAGAAGCAGATTTATATAATCAAAAAATAAAAATGGGAACAACACCTAATAAGGATATTCTAAAAGAAATTGCTAAAAATTATGGAACTATTAGTGAAGATAAGTTAATAACAAAAGATGGAAATTATGAAATAAATTTCGATGAAATAATAGGATGGGAAGAGTAAAAAAATATAATAAAAATAATGCAAAAGAACACTTGAAATGTGTTCTTTTTTGATATAGAATAATAGTGTCTTAATAAAAAATAAAAAACTGGAAATAATAAGCAAAAAAGACAATAAAAGGAGGAAAAAATTATGAATAAAAAAACAGTAAAGGATACTGATTTAGAAGGTAAGAAAGTATTAGTTCGTTGTGACTTTAACGTACCAATGGATGAAAACAAAAATATAACAGATAATACAAGAATAGTGGCAGCATTGCCAACAATAAAATATTTATTAGAAAATAATTGTGCAATTATTTTATGCTCACATTTAGGAAGACCAAAAGGAGAATTTAAACCTGAATTTTCATTACATCCAGTAGCTAAAGAATTATCAAAATTATTAGGTAAAGAAGTTATAATGGCAAAAGATGTCATAGGAGAAGATGCTACAACAAAAGCAGCTAATTTAAAACCAGGTCAAGTCATGTTGTTAGAAAATGTAAGATTTCATAGAGAAGAAACAGATAACGAACCAGAATTTGCTAAAAAATTAGCCAATATGGCAGAAATCTATGTAAATGATGCCTTCGGAGCAGCTCATAGAGCACATAGTTCTACAGCAGGAGTTGCAGAATATTTACCAGCAGTGTCAGGATTTTTAATTGAAAAAGAATTAAAGTTTTTAGGAAATGCAGTATCTAATCCACAAAGACCATTTGTAGCTATTTTAGGAGGAGCTAAAGTTTCAGATAAAATAGGAGTAATTGATAATTTGTTAGAAAAAGTAGATACTTTAATTATTGGGGGAGGAATGGCATATACTTTCTTTAAAGCACAAGGATATGGTGTAGGAGATTCAATATGTGAATTAGATAAATTAGATTTAGCTTTAGAATTAATGAATAAAGCTAAAGAAAAAGGAGTAAAATTAATGCTTCCAATAGATACAAAAATAGGAAAGGAGTTCAAGCCAGACACAGAAAGTAAAACAGTTCCATGGACAGAAATACCAGATGGTTGGGAAGGATTTGATATTGGAGAAAAAACAATAGAAATGTTTTCAGAAGAATTAAGAAAAGCTAAAACAGTAGTGTGGAATGGTCCTTTAGGATTATTTGAGTTTGATCAATTTGCCATAGGAACAACTTCAATAGCAAAAGTATTATCAGAAATAGATGCAACAACAATAATTGGAGGAGGAGACTCAGCAGCAGCAGTTAAAAAAGCTAAATTAGAAGATAAAATGACACATATTTCAACAGGAGGCGGAGCATCTCTAGAATTTTTAGAAGGAAAGAAATTACCAGGTATTGAATGTTTAGAAGATAAGTAAAATAGTAATTTAAATATTTTATTCTATATTTGTATTAAAAAGAAATTATTAGAATAATAATTGAAAGGGGAACTTGTTATGAGAAAAAAAATAATAGCAGGAAATTGGAAAATGAATATGCTTCCAAATGAAACAATAAGTTTTATAGAAGAACTGGCACCTCTTGTAAAAGATACGGAAAATGAAGTTATATTATGTGTACCATATACTGATCTATTTTATGCTTTATTAACAGTACAAGGAACTAATATAAAAATAGGAGCACAAAATATGCATTTTGAAGAGAAAGGTGCATATACAGGAGAAATTTCAGGTCAAATGCTAAAATCAATAAATGTAGAATATGTTATAATAGGACATTCAGAAAGAAGACAATATTATAATGAAACAGATGAATCAGTTAATAAGAAGGTAAAGGCAGCATTTAATGTAGGATTAAAACCAATAGTATGTGTTGGAGAAACTTTAGAAGAAAGAGAAGCAAACAAGACAGTAGAAATAATAACAACTCAAACTCAGCTAGCTTTAGAAGGATTATCAAAGGAAGAAGTAGAAAATACAATAATTGCTTATGAACCAATTTGGGCAATTGGAACAGGAAAAACAGCAACAAGTGAAGATGCTAACAATTCAATTAAAGAAATAAGAAATAAAATTGCTGAAATCTATGGACAAAATACAGCTTCAAGAGTTATAATACAATACGGTGGAAGTGTAAAAAGTTCAAATGCAAAAGAATTATTTACTACTTCTGATATTGATGGAGGATTAGTAGGAGGAGCAAGTCTAAAAGCAGAAGAATTTAGCAAAATTATAAATTTTGATAAATAAAGCAATAAAGATAACTTCCCAATACTAAAAAAATTGATTTTTCAATGCTTAAATAAAAAAGGAAGGTAAAATATGAAAGATAAATTAACAATGCTAATGATATTAGATGGATTTGGTGATAATGCAAATGAAGATGGGAATGCGATTAAGTTAGCTAAAACACCTAATATGGATAAACTAATGAAAAAATATTCAAATGTAGATATATTTACGAGTGGATTAGCAGTAGGACTTCCAGAAGGACAAATGGGAAATTCAGAAGTTGGACATACTAATATTGGAGCAGGGAGAATTGTATATCAAGAATTAACAAGAATTACAAAATCAATAGAAGATGGAGAATTCTTCTCTAATCCAGAATTTATAGCAGCAATTGAAAATTGTAAAAAGAATAATTCTAAATTGCATATATTAGGATTAGTATCAGATGGAGGAGTCCATAGCCACATAAGACATTTATATGGATTATTAGAAATGGCAAAAAGAAGAGATTTTGAAGATGTATATGTACATTGCTTCTTAGATGGAAGAGATACTCCACCAGCATCTGCAGAAGGATATATAGTTAAACTTCAAGAAAAAATGAATGAAAAGGGTATTGGAAAAATAGCAAGTATATCTGGAAGATTTTATGCTATGGATAGGGATAAAAGATGGCAGAGAATTCAAAAATGTTATGATGCTATGGTTAAAGGAATAGGAGTTAAAGCAGGAAGTGTGGAAAAAGCAATAGAAGATTCTTATCAAAAAGAAGTATTTGATGAGTTTGTAGAACCAACTGTAATTTGTAATGGAGAAGATCCAGTAGCAACAATAAGTAAAAACGATTCAGTAATATTTTTTAATTTTAGACCAGATAGAGCAAGAGAAATAACAAGAACTTTAGTAGATAAAGAATTTAATGAGTTTGATACTAAAAAAGATTTAAATTTATATTATGTATGTTTTACAAATTATGATGAAACAATGCCAAATGTCCATATAGCATTTAAAAAGGAACAATTAAAAAATACATTTGGAGAATATATAAGTAAAAAAGGATATAAACAATTAAGAATTGCAGAAACTGAAAAATATGCACATGTTACATTTTTCTTTAATGGAGGAGAAGAAAAACAATATGACGGAGAAGATAGAATCTTAATTCCATCTCCTAAAGTAGAAACATATGATATGAAACCAGAAATGAGTGCATATGAAGTTACAGATAAAGTTATAGATGCTATAAAACAAGACAAATATGATGTAATTATATTAAATTATGCTAATACAGATATGGTTGGACATACAGGAAGTTTATCTGCTGCCATAAAAGCAGTAGAAGCAGTAGATGAATGCGTAGGTAAAGTTGTAGACTTAGTAGAAGAAAAACAGGGAAATTTACTTATTACAGCAGATCATGGTAATGCAGAACAAATGATAGATTATAAAACAGGAGAACCACACACTGCACATACAACAAATCCTGTACCACTTATATTAGTTACAAGTGATAAAAAGATAAAATTGAAAACAGGCGGAAAATTAGCAGACTTAGCACCAACAATGATTGATCTAATGAACCTACAAAAACCAAGTGAAATGACAGGAAATAGTTTATTAAATAAGGAATAAATATATGTTAAATCATACGAAGAAGATAAAAGATATATATGAAATAATTCAAAAAATGATATTTTATATGATTCCAGAAAAATGGGATAAATTATGTTTATATAGTTCTGTAATAGACAAAAAAGATGGAAGTAAAACGGGTGAATTATATTTTTATTATATTCCAAAAGGGATAATAAAAAAGAAACCAGTAAATGTTTATGAAATACCAAATAAATTCAATATTGATGAAGCAGAATATTTAAAATTAGTAAAAACTTTATATGAAAAAATAAAGCAATTAAGAGGAGAATTTAGTAAATCAGAATCAGGACGCATATGGTCAAATATAACTATAATAATTGAAAATTATAAGTTTAAAGTAGAATATAATTATGAAGATTTATTAAATGAAGATTTTAATAGTTATGAAAGACATATTATTTGGAGATATAAGTATTTAGATATAAATCCAGAACAAATGAATAAAAAAGATAGAGAAATTATAAACAGATATTTATTAGGAGCAAAAAAATTAACTAGAAAAGAAAAATATGAAACTGGAATTTATATAAAGGATATAGAAAATATAGTTGCATTTAATACAAAAAAACAATATGAAGACGATGAGACTAAAGAAAATAAAATAGAAGAAAAGAAAGTAATTAAAGAAGAGGTAAAAGTAAGAAAAAACCAAATATTATTATCAGCAGAAGAAATAGAAAAATCAAGAAATAAAAAGGGCGGAAAATAATATTCTGCCCAATTATAATGTTTTAGTTATTAATTTTTAGGTATATCCTAAATACAAATAAAAATACTACAAAATCAAGAATCGAAAGGAGCAATAAAAAAATGATTTATTCAAAAGAATTAGAAGGAATGTGCCAAGTAAAAAAAGGAGTAAACCATGGACCAGCCCCAATTCCAGAGGAAGGCAAATGGGTTCAAGCAAAAGAAATAAAAGATATTTCAGGGTTAACACATGGTATTGGGTGGTGTGCACCACAACAAGGATGTTGTAAACTAACATTAAATGTAAAAGATGGAATTATTGAAGAAGCATTAATAGAAACTATAGGATGTTCAGGAATGACACATTCAGCTGCAATGGCAGGAGAAATATTAACAGGGAAGACAATATTAGAAGCATTAAATACAGATTTAGTATGTGATGCAATAAATACTGCTATGAGAGAATTATTTTTACAAATAGTATATGGTAGAACACAAACAGCATTTTCAGAAGGAGGTCTTCCAGTAGGAGCAGGATTAGAAGATTTAGGAAAAGGACATACATCTCAAGTAGGAACAATATATTCTAGTTCATTAAAAGGACCAAGATACTTAAATTTAGCAGAGGGATACATAGTAGAAATAGGATTAGATAAAGATGACCAAATTATTGGTTATAAATATGTTCATTTAGGAAAAATGATGGATAATATCAAAGCGGGAATAGATGCTAATGAAGCAATTGAAAAAGCTTCTGGAACTTATGGAAGATTTGATGAAGCAGTTAAAAAGATAGATCCTAGAAATCAATAGAATTAATAAATAAAAATAATTAATTAAATAATCAACAGTATAATATCAAAAATGGTTTTGATTAGACATTAAAAAATAAGGAGGAATAAAAATGGCAGTAACATTTGAAAGTTATGAAAGAAGAATAGAACAAATAAAACCAATAATGGAAAAATACAAAATTAAAGATTTTGAAGATGCATTAAAAATATGTACAGAAAAAGGATTTAATCCATATGAAATAGTAAAAGGAGTACAACCAATTTGTTTTGAAAATGCAGCATGGGCATACACATTAGGAGCAGCAATAGCAATAAAAAAGGGATGTACAAAAGCAGCAGATGCAGCTAAAGCAATAGGAGAAGGATTACAAGCTTTTTGTATTCCAGGATCTGTTGCAGATGATAGAAAAGTAGGACTGGGACATGGAAATTTAGCTTCTATGTTATTAACAGAAGAAACAAAATGTTTTGCATTCTTAGCAG
>CANRCM010000017.1 GCA_947629085.1 uncultured Clostridia bacterium | reverse complement strand
CTTGGAAAAATAAATATGGTTATAACAAAAGATTTATCTCGTTTAGGCCGTGATTACATAGAAACAGGTGAATATATCGAAAAATGGTTTCCAGAGCATGAAGTTAGATATGTTTCTGTAACAGATGGGATAGATACTTTTGCTACAAACAATGGGAATAATGATATTGCACCTTTTAAGTCAATTTTAAATGATATGTATTCTAAGGATTTGTCGAAGAAAATTAGGACAGCCCTACATACTATGCAAAAACAAGGAAAATGGGTAGGAGGAAAAACTGCAATTGGATATATGAAAGACCCAAAAGATAGAAACAGATTGATTATCTGTGAACAAGAAGCGGAAATAGTAAAAACTATTTTTAATATGGCAAATTCACGGAAAAAATATTGGAGACATTAGGGATTATTTGAATAGTAACAATATTCCTACAGCAAATCAAATAAGGTATAACAAAGCTACTTTTTGGGAAAATAAAACAATAAAAAACATATTAAAAAATGAAGTATATATTGGAAATACAATTCAAAATAAAAGAAGTAGAATAAGCTACAAAAACAGAAAACTAAAAAGTAATCCACAAGAACAGTGGAACATTGTGGAAAATACACACGAGCCAATCATTGAAAAGCAAGTTTTTGATAAAGTACAAAAAATGATAATTGTTCAAAAGTATAATAGAAACGAAAAAAAACATAATTTCCTGTTAGATGGATTATTGGTTTGCTATGAATGCAAACACAAAATAGGTGTAAAAATAAGAGAAAATGGAAAACTAGATATGGTATGCAATAATTATCGTAGAAACTCAAAACTAGGGTTATGCACTTCACATGGATTTAACTATGATGAATTAGAGAATCAAGTATTAAAATACATAAGACAATTATTTCAAAATATTGATAGCAAGAAGATTGAATTAGCCATTCAAAATAACAAAACAAAATATGATTACAGTAAATTAATGAAAAAATTAGAAGCAGAGGTAAAGTTAATAAATGAAAATATTGATAAAATGTATATAGATAAATTGAATGGCAAATTAACTGAAGAGATGTATGAAAGACTATTTGAAAAATTGCAAAATGAAGCAAAACAAAAAGAAAAAGAATACATAGAATTAAAGGAAATGTCAGAAAATAATAAAGAAGACTATAGTAAAGAAATAGAAAAAGTAGTAAAAGAATTTTTAAGTTTAGAAAAACCAACACAAGAAATAATGAAAGTTATTATTAATAGAATAGAAATTCATCAAGACAAACAGGTAGACATTTTTTTCAATTTTAAAAAATTGAATGCTTTTGAAAAAGTACCAATAAAATTCTTGAAAAATGACCAATAGATTTGTTAAAATTTGTATAGTAAAATTATTAAAAAATGTATATTAAAAATATTAAAAAATATATATTAAAATAATTAAAAAATGCATATCAAATATTGAAAATGTGCAAAATATATGGTAAAATAATATTAATAAAAAAGGAGGAATAAAGATGTCTTTAAGAAAAAAAGAATATATGAATAGATTAGTTGATAAAAAAATAGAAGACTATTTATCTTTATTTGGGGCAATCAGTATAGAAGGACCAAAGTGGTGTGGTAAAACATGGTCATCATTAAGTCATGCAAATAGTGTTATTTTTTTAGATGAAGATGAAACAAAGGAAAAAGCAAAATTAAGCTTAGATTTGATTTTAAATAATGAACGACCAGAGCTAATTGATGAATGGAATTTAATTCCAGAGGTTTGGGATGCCATTAGAAGAAAATGTGATGATACAACAAATAAAGGAAATTATATTTTAACTTGTTCTACTAAATTAACAGATGAAGAGCAAAAAGAAAAAATACATCATTCTGGTGCAGGAAGAATAGGAAAAATAAAAATGCATACAATGAGTTTGTATGAATCTGGTGATTCTAGTGGAAAAGCATCAATACAAGATATGCTAAAAGGTGATTTAAAAAATGCTATAAATGATAAGATTACATTAGATAAACTGGCGAATTTAATTATCCGTGGAGGATGGCCTTCTAATTTAAAAACAGCAGATAACAAGAGTAATATAATTCCTAAGAGCTATATAGAAGCAATTCTTGATAAAGATATACATGATGATAAAAAAAGAGATAAGAACAAAATGAGAATGTTGCTTAAAAGCTTAGCAAGAAATGAATCAACAATTGCTAATAAGAACACTTTATTAAGGGATATACAAGAATATTCAAATGAAAAGGAATTAATTGAAAGTCGAATAACAATCGATGATTATTTAAATGTACTAAATAGGCTCAATATTATAGAAAATCAAAATGCATATAGTGAAAATTATAGATCACCAGAGAGAATAGGAAAATCATCAAAAAGACACTTTACAGATCCATCTCTTGCATGTAGCTGTTTAGACTTAACTAAAGATAAGTTAATGAATGACCTGAAAACATTTGGATTTATGTTCGAAGCATTAGTAGAGAGAGATTTAAAAATATATATGGAATATTTAGATGGAAAATTATTTCATTTTAGAGATAGTGTTACTGGACTAGAAGTTGATTCTATACTTGAATTTAGTGATGGTGAATATGCTGCAGTAGAGATAAAGTTAGGATATCATCAAGTCAATGAAGCAAAAAAGAATTTATTAAATTTTTATAGTAATATGGTAAAAAAGCCTAAATTTATGTGTGTAATAGTAGGTTATACGGATATTATAGCAAAAGATCCAGAAACAGGAATTTATATAGTACCAATTACTGCATTAAAACCATAACTGTCTACTTTGACCTCAACCAGAAGGTATATCGATGGCAGTACCAATGAAAAATGGGGGAATGGCAATATCAAAAGTTATTTTCTATGTTATACTATCTGGAGTTACAACAGGAATTGGAGCATTTTTTGGAGCACTAGTAGGTTCAATATCAACGGAGGTAATTGCTTTTTGCCTAAGTTTTGCATCTGGTGCAATGTTATATATAGTATCACGGGGAACTTATACCAGAATCAAACAAGTTGTACCATGGTAGAATGACATCACTAGGAAATATAATTGGATTTTTAATTGGAATTTTTGCAATAAATTTATAAAAAATTTTAAATGTTCGCTTGTTTTTTTTCTAAAGGGTAAGTATAATCTTTATTGAAATATAAGAAAAGCAACTATATTTTGTAGGGAAGGAAAACAAATGAAAGATATATTAAAAGAATTAAATGATAAACAACATGAAGCCGTAGTAAATACAGAAGGGCCATGCCTTGTAATTGCAGGAGCAGGAAGCGGAAAAACAAAAGTATTAACTCATAAAATTGCATATATAATAGAAGAAAAAAAGGCACATCCATGGGACATTTTAGCAATTACTTTTACAAATAAGGCTGCAAATGAAATGAAAGAAAGAATAGCAAATCTTGTAGGTGAACAAGCAAAAGATATATGGATGGGGACATTTCACTCAATATGTGTAAAAATTTTAAGAAGATTTATAGATAGAATAGGATTTGATAGCTCTTTTATAATATTTGATACCTCAGACCAAAGAACGTTAATAAAAGGATGCTTAAAAGATTTATCAATAGATGATAAACTTTTTTCTGATAGAAGTGTATTATCTGAAATTAGTAATGCTAAAAATGAAATGTTAGAGCCAGAACAATATTTAGCAAAAAGTAAAGGAGATTTTAGAAAAGAAAAAATCGCTACTGTATATGAACTATACCAAAAAAGATTAAAAGAAAATAATGCAATAGATTTTGATGATATTATAAATTATACAATAAAAATATTATCAGATAATGAAGATATATTGCAATTTTACACAAATAAATTTAAATATGTTTTAGTTGATGAATATCAAGATACAAATAAAGCACAGTTCACGTTAGTAACTATGCTAGCTTCTAGACATGGAAATATAACTGTAGTAGGAGATAATGATCAACGGCATATATTCATTTAGAGGTGCTGATATTTCTAATATATTAAATTTTGAAAGAGATTTTCCGGGAACAAAAATAATAAAATTAGAACAAAATTATCGTTGTACTGGAAATATATTAAAAGCTGCAAATAGTGTAATAAAGAACAATGAAGTAAAATATAAAAAAGAATTATGGACTCAAAATGATCAAGGTAATTTACCAAGAGTATATCAAGCAGACAATGAATATGACGAAGGAAGTTATATAGTAGAACAAATAGAACACCTAAAAAGAGAGGAGTATTATAAATACTCAGATTTTGCGATTTTATATAGAATGAATACTCAATCAAGGGCAATAGAAGATATTCTAAGAAGAGAAAATATACCATATAAAATTGTAGGAGGTTTAAAATTCTACGAAAGAAAAGAAATAAAAGACATTATTGCATATCTAAGATTAATTCAAAATGGTAATGATAATTTAAGCTTGAAAAGAATTATAAATGAACCCAAAAGAGGAATTGGAAAGACAAGTTTAGAAAAAATTGAACTTATGGCAAATGCTAATGAAACTTCAATGTATGAAATAATAAAAAATGCAGAGCAATATGGTTTAAATAGAATTTATTTAAATTCAAGAGAATTTGTAAATTGCATAGAAGAATTAAAATCAAAGAGAGATGAAATATCAATTTCAGAATTAATTAAACTCACATTAAAAAAATCTGGGTATACAAAAGCGTTAGAAATAGAAAATACAGTAGAAGCAGAAAACAGAATAGAAAATCTTGATGAATTTTTAACAGTAGCAATAGAATTTGAAGAGGAAGAAGCAGAAAATGGATTAAGTCAATTTTTAGAAGGCATAACTTTATCAAGTGATATAGATGACCTACAAGATGATGATGAATATGTAACGTTAATGACATTACATAGTGCAAAAGGACTAGAGTTTCCAGTTGTATTTTTAGTTGGAATGGAAGAAGGAATATTTCCAGGATATAAATCAATTTCAGAACCTAAAGAATTAGAAGAAGAAAGAAGACTTTGTTATGTAGGAATAACAAGAGCAAAAGAAAACTTATTTTTAACATGTAGTAAACAAAGAACAATATTTGGTTCTACTAGTTATAACCCAACATCTAGATTTTTAAATGAAATACCACAAGATTTATTGGAAGGTTATGAAGATGCCTTTGGAGAAACGAGCAATAAAGAGCAAATATTTAATGATTCTAATTTTAACTGGACTTACGGGAGTAATAAAAATTATAATATTAAAACTAATAAAGTACAAGAAAAACAATCTATTACATCAACAAATGGAAAGAGTTCTGGCTTTGCATTTAGAACAGCAGAAAGCTTCTTAAATAATCTATCTAAAAAATCTAATAATACTGTAGATTTATCTAAATATAAAGCAGGTATTAGAGTATTTCATAAAAAATTTGGAGAAGGAACTATAAATAAAGTAGAACCAGAAGGCGAAGATTTAAAAGTAGATATTACTTTTGATAAAGTAGGACATAAAAGACTTATGGCTAAGTTTGCAAATTTAGAAATCATATAGATAATACGTGATATTTAAAGAATATATTAAATAACATTTTAAATTGTAAAATCCAAATCTTAAAAAAATAAATGTACCATATAATGATTGTAATAAAATAGAACTATTTTGGGGAAAGAATTATGAAAAAAATTGAAGAGTTTTATAGTAAATCAATAAAATTTAATAAGCCATCTGGCCTTTTAAAAGGTTTCTATAATAATGAACTAGACAAGAAACTACCAGGTAAAGTAGCAATAGATTTAGGTGCAGGAGTAGGGAATGATGCAGCATTTTTAATAAAAAAGGGATTCAAAGTGACATGTGTGGACAAAGAAAAAAGTTCTAAAGAAATTATTACAAATAGGATTGTGGATAAAAAGAATTTAAGTTTTATAATAAGTGATTTTGAAAATGTAAAGCTTCATAAAGCGGACTTAATATATTCATGCTTTAGTTTACAATTTTGTAATCCAGAAAAAATAGATAACATAATGAATGAAATTAATACAAACATAGTTAAAGACGGTTTCTTTGTACGGTAATTTTTTAGGATATGAAGATGATTGGGCTAAGGACAGAACAAATATGACATTTCTATCCAAAGAACAAATTTTTAATTATTTTAATGATTATGAAATAATATATTATGCTGAAAAGAAATATATTAAAGATAGTATACAAGATAAAGATAAACATTGGCATGTTTTTGAGATATATGCAAAAAAAAGATAATATATAAAAATTAAAATATAAAGACCAAAAGATATTGTAAAAATACAATATCTTTTTTGTATAAATTTAAATAAAATGTAAATACTAAATAAAGAAAAAAAGAAAGGAAGGATAAAAATGCCAGATTTAAATCAATTAGAATTACAACACCTAAGACAATTGATAGGAGCTCATGATACAGCCTACCAAAAATTAAATACTTATTCTTCACAAGCTGTAGACCCACAAATAAAGCAATTATTTACAAAGTCAGCACAAGATGCTTTAAATACTAAACAGAAATTAATGAGTTTTTTAAGTGAGTAAGGAGGAAAATATGGACGAAAAGACTATGGTAAATGACATATTATCTGGAGTAAAATCAGATTTAACAGCATATCAAACAGCTATAACGGAAGCAGAAAATATGCAATTAAGACAAACTTTACAACAAATTAGAAATAATGACGAAAGTTTTCAATTTGAGTTATTTAAAATAGCTCAAGCAAAAGGTTATTACAAACCTGCACAAAAAGCTACTGTAACAGAAATAAACACAGTAAAATCAGATTTACAACAATAATAAAAAATTAAGACATGAAAATAAAAAATCATGTCTTTTATCTTATAAAAACAAGGTGAAATATTAAAAATGAAAATGGGAGAAAAATGAAAAAAAAATAAGATAAAGGAACAAAAAAGGATAAAAATTACGGAAATTAAACATGAACTATCTTTGCAAAAAATCAAATATTACAATATTATTACAAAAAAGATTAAAGATGGATAAAAATACAAAGGAGATAGGGATACATGTTTAAAAAAGTATTAATACATACGAGAAGAGGGTTTAAAATCACAGTTCTTTTTGTTCTCGCAGCTTTTTTAATAGTAGGGGCAATAGCATTTTTATATAAACCAACATATAGCGTATTTATTAATGGGGAACAAGTAGGATACACTGAAAACAAATCTAAATTACAACAAAAAATTAATGAATATGTAGAAAAAGGTGACGGAACCAATCCAAGCGTAGCCTTTGTACAATTAGCTAATCTTCCAGAATATAAATTATGTCTATTGAAAAAAAATATAGTAACAAATGACGATGAAATATTTAGTAAACTACAAACAGAAGGTACAACATACTATAGATATTACGCAATAGCAGAAAATCAAGAAGAAAAGTTGTATGTAGATAATTTTGAGAATGCAGAAAAAGTAGTAAGTGGATTAAAAGAAAAGAATAGTTCTAATATTAATAATATAACTATTATAGAAAAATATGAAACAGAAATTAAAGATTTAATACAATCAGAAGAAGCAATTTCAAAGTTATATGTAGAGCCAACAACAACCACAGCATTAGCAAGTGCTAAAAATAAAACTACATCTACAAAATATGCATCAACAGGATCTGTAAATACATCATTAACAACTTCTTCTGCAAAAGCTAATTTAGGAATAAGTTTAATAAGACCAGTTTCAGGAATAATAACTTCAAGATTTGGAGCAGCAAGTGCAATAAGAAGGTCATCACATACAGGATTAGATATTGCAACAGCAGCAGGGACACCAGTTAAAGCAGCTGCATCAGGGACAGTTACATTTTCAGGATATAAAGGCTCTTATGGTAATATGCTAGTTATTACTCATAGTAATGGGGTACAAACATATTATGGACATTGTAGTAAATTATATGTATCAGCAGGAACAGAAATTTCTCAAGGACAAATTATAGCGGCAGTTGGTTCAACAGGTAACTCTACAGGACCACATTTACATTTTGAAGTAAGAGTAAAAGGAATAGCGTATAATCCAGAAAATTATGTATAATATAAATAAAGACCTCAAATCAATATTATTTAAGATTTGAGGGTTTTTATTTATGAAAAATATTTAATACATTTTTCAATTGCATTTTTTCTAATAATAATTTTTCCATATTCTCTTAATTTGTTTTCAAAAACATTTGAAAAATATAAAGGTTTAGAAAATTCTGAAATCAAGGCATAGAAAACACCTTTATTTTTACAAGAATTATTTATGTTTTTTATTAAAAGATAATATGTATTTTTATAATAATAAATAGAAAAGTTTTTTGAAAAAGTTTTATAATTAAAACTTTTTATTTTATTAATACAATTACAAAAATTACAGAATTCTTCAAAAGTTTCAAATTTATATATACTAGATGTCTTAGAATCATTTGAGATTTTCCTTTTCACAACAGGAAGCTTTTTATCAAAAAGAGAATATTTAGTTATAGTGAAAACTACAAAATCATCACTTGAAGAAATTATTTCAATTAATAATTTAAATCCATCTGTTTCAAATCCAACTTCATCTTTTGCTCTTTTTAGTAAATCAAATAAAAAATTATGATTATCTAAAGTAGAAGAAATAATGGGGGTTTCAGTTGAGTTTATTAATTTTAAATCTGAGGAATTAACAATAACACGAATCTTATTTTCAGTCAATTTTTCAATTTTCATAAAGATAAAAACCTCCTTAATAACTACTAATTATATTATACTACTATTATTATTATATTTAAATGCACAATTTTTGGTAATTACTTTTATGAAAAATAAGGCAATATACTTGAAAAATTTACTAATTCAATATATAATACAGTTGTGTCAAAAAATAAATAGCCGTAGGGAAAGGTAAAATTAAATGCAATAAGATAAAAAATAATATATGTCTAAAGAAAGGAAGGATATAAAAATGGCAACAAAAGAGAAAAATATATGGATATTATTAATATTTATACTATCAGGATTAGTAGTAGGAGGACTTTTAGGAGAATTAGCTTCTAAAGTGGACTGGTTATGGTGGCTTTCATATAGTCAAAGTTTTGGATTAGAAAATCCGATAGTATTAGATTTAAGTGTAATGAAAATTACGTTTGCATTAATGTTTAAAATAAGTATATCAAGTATCATAGGGATGGTTCTTGCAATATTTATTTATAAAAAAATATAAAGACAAAAATGACAAATAAGAGGGGCAATAAGATAGAAAGGAATTAAGAATTTGTCAATAAAAATAAAAGAATTACCAGAATTAGAAAGACCTTACGAAAAATTAGAACTAAAAGGTGAAAAAGCATTATCTAATGCAGAACTATTAGCTATTATAATAAAAACTGGAACTAGAGAAGAAACTTCAGTTCAAATAGCACAAAGGTTATTAAACTTAAATGATACACAATCAGAAGACCTAAGTTATTTACAAAGCTTAACAATAGAAGAATTAATGAAAATCAAAGGAATTGGTAAAGTAAAAGCAATACAAATAAAAGCAACATGTGAATTAGCAATAAGGATGTTTCAAACAACAAATTATAAAAAGCAAAAGATAAGTAGCCCAGACGATATAGCTAAAATATTTATGAGCGAATTGAAATTTGAGAGATTAGAAAAATTAAAAATAGTTGTTTTAAATAATAAAAATGAAATATTAAAAATTAAAGAAATAGCGTTAGGAAAAACACAAAATATAGAAGTACCAATAAAAGATATTTTAGTTGAACCAATAAAAATGGGAGCTCCCAAGATAATATTAGTACATAATCATCCAAGTGGAGATTCAACACCAAGTAACCAGGATATAATATATACAAATCAATTATATGATTTAACTAGGTTAATAGGAATAGAATTGTTAGACCATATAGTTATAGGTAATATGAATTATACGAGTATTTTTGAAAAGATATTATTGAAAGATAGAAAAGATATTAACAATAATAAATTATAAAGCAAATGAATTAATAAAAAAAGACAAAAATAAGGGAGAGAACAATAATGAATAAAATTATTGAAAAATTCAAGCTAATGTCAAAAGATATTGGTATAGATTTAGGCACAGCAAACATATTAGTTACATTAAAAGGAAAAGGCATTATTTTAAAAGAACCATCAGTAGTAGCAATTGATTCTAAAACAGGGAGTATTTTAGCGACAGGAGCTGAAGCAAAAGAAATGCTTCGGAAGAACTCCTAAGCAGATAAAAGCAATAAGACCTTTAAAGGATGGAGTAATAGCAGACTTTACTGCAACTGAACTAATGCTGAAAAATTTAATAGGAAAAGTAACTAAAATATACAATATAGGAAGACCAAGAGTAGTGGTAGGAGTACCATCTGGAATTACAGAAGTTGAAGAAAGAGCGGTACAAGAATCTATAATGCAGGCGGGAGCTAAAGAAGTATATTTAATAGAAGAACCCATGGCAGCAGCTATAGGGACTGGTATGGATATAAGTGAACCAAGTGGAAAAATGATAGTAGATATAGGTGGAGGAACAACTGAAGTAGCCGTTATTTCATTGGGGGGAATTGTAACCAGCCATTCTTTAAGAGTTGCAGGAGATGAATTAGACCAAGATATAACAAATTATATAAAAAAAGAATTAAATTTAGCTATTGGAGAAACTACTGCCGAACAAATTAAATTACAAATAGGATGTGCTATGCCTTTAATGACAGAAATGTCAATGCAAATAAGAGGAAGAGACTTAAACAATGGTTTACCAAAAAATATAAATGTTACATCAGTTCAGATAGAAGAAGCTATGAAAGAATCTATAAATAAAATTATAGAAATAGTGAAAACGACATTAGAAAAAACACCTCCTGAACTATCTTCAGATATTTCTGAGAAGGGAATTATATTGACAGGAGGAGGAGCATTACTCAAAAATCTAGATAAACTATTAAGTAAAGAAACGGGAATGCCAGTATATATAGCAGAAGAGGCTCTAAATTGTGTTGTAAAGGGTACAGGTAAAACATTAGAAAATATAGAGAAATTAAGAACAGTTTTAGTTAGTGCAAAAAATAGAAAATAGAAAGCAAGGGTGAAAAAATGTACAAAAATAAAAAAAGTGGAATTATTGGAATTGTTATAACAATTATAATATTGATTTTAATTGTTATATTTTCAAATGGTGAAGAAAATAGTAATTTTTTACAAAATGCAGTAACTAATTTAATAATGCCAATACAGAATGGACTAACATATTTAAAAAATGGAATAAGTAGAAATAGTACATTTTTTTCTAATATAGACTATTTAAAAGAAGAAAACAAAGATCTTAGAAAAAAGAACAGTGAATTAGAACAATCTTTAAGGGAATTAGAAAATATTAGAACAGAAAACGAAACATTAAAAGAATATATGAATTTATCAGAAAAATACGGAGAATATAAGACAATTCCTGGATATGTAATTAATAAAGATATTAGTAATTATTCTAAAACTATAGTAATTAATATAGGAAAAAAAGATGGCGTAAAAGTAAATATGACTGTAATAGGAAATGAAGGTTTAGTTGGATATGTTGTTTCGGTAGAAGAATCTAGTTCAAAAGTTCAAACAATAATAGACACAGCTAGCTCAGTTAGTTGCTCTATGAGTACAACTAAAGATAGCATAGTATGTAAAGGAACATTAGATGAAAAATCAGCATTAAAAGCAATGTATATTCCAACAGATGCTAATATAATACAAGGTGATAGTATAGAAACATCAGGAATTGGAGGGATATATCCAAAAGGAATTCATATAGGAACAGTAAAAAAAGTAACTAATACTCAAAATATAACAGATAGATATGCATTAGTTAAAACAGCGGTAGACTTTGATAAATTAGATACGGTTTTAGTTATTACAAATCAATAAAGGAGGGAGTAGACAATTGAAAAAAACAATAATTAATATTACTCTAATTATAATAGTAATTATTATATATTATTTACAGTCTAATCTCTTTAGTTGGTTTAACATAGCAGGAATTAAACCTAATTTATTTATAATATTAGCATTATTTATAGGATTATTTACAAATAGAACATTAGGAGTAGCATATGGAATTGGTATAGGAATAATGTTAGACTTTTTAATTGGAAGTAAAATTGGAATATATGCTATACCTTTAGGATTAGTAGGACTTTTAGCGGGAGTATTTGATAAAAATTTCTCTAAAGATAGTAGAATCACAATAATGCTTATGGTTGCTGGAGCAACTTTTATATTTGAAACTTTAAAATATTTGTTAAACTATATGATGTTATCAATAAATGTAGAAATAATAAATTTTATAATTATTCTATTAATTGAAGTAATATACAATATTATTATAACAATTATTTTATATCCTTTAATTCAAAAATTTGGATATTATATAGAAAATGAATATAAAGGGAATAAGATATTAACTAGATATTTTTAAACGTTCTGTAAAGTAAATAATTAAGGGAAAGAAGGTGATAATTTGACAAAAAACGGAAAAAAAGTAAATATAAATTTAAGATTTAATATTTTAACAGTATTAATTTACATAGTAGGAATCATTCTGATTGTTAAATTATTTAACCTTCAAATAATTCATGGTGCAGAATATAGAGAACAATCAAATACAAGACTTACAAGAGAAAGTGTATTAGAGGCAACTAGAGGAGCAATATTAGATAAAACAGGAGCATCACTTGTTACTTCAAAAATGGAGTTTTCTTTAGAAATGTATAAAACAAAAGCAGATATAGATACGTTAAACAAAGATATTCTAAACATGATAAATGTTTTAGAAAAATATGAAGTATCATATGTAGATTCATTCCCAATAAATATAGAACCATTTGAATTTAAAATATCAGATAACGAATTGAGCAAATGGAAGAAGTCTAATAATTTAGATGAAGACATAAATGCAGAAGAGGCCTTTTATAAATTCAAAAATAAATATAAAATACAAAATACAAATGATATTAATGAAATAAGAAAGATAGTAGCGATAAGGTACGAATTATCGCAAAAAGGATATAGCAGTACAAAAGCGGTAACAATTGCTAAAAATATACCTAGAGAAGCTGTTGCAGAATTTAGTGAAAGTTCAGATAAGTTTACAGGGGTTAATATAGTTATACAACCTGTAAGACAATATACATCAGGAAATTTAGCATCACATATTTTAGGATATGCATCACAAATAAATGCTCAAGAATATGAAACAAGAAAAAATACCTATAGTCAAAATGATATTATAGGTAAAACTGGAATAGAGTATGTCTTTGAAGAGTATTTAAAAGGGAAAAATGGGACAAAACAAATAGATATGAACGTAGAAGGATCTGTTACGGCAGAATATATATCAGAAGAAGCAATATCTGGTTCAGATATTGTTCTTACAATAGATGCTAATCTCCAGAGGGTAACAGAGGCAGCATTAGCAAATAACATAAATAAAATAGCTAGCGGAGGATTTGGCAAGGCATATAATGCACAAGCAGGAGCTTGTGTAGTTATGAATGTGAACAGTGGAGAAATTCTTGCCATGGCAAGTTATCCAGATTATAATCCTGAAGATTTTGTAGGGGGAATTAATCAAGAAAAATGGAATAGCTATACAAATAATGAAGCTAAACCGTTAGTAGATAAAGCAATACAAAATTCGTATTCTCCAGGTTCGACATATAAAATGGTAACAGCAATAGCAGGATTACAGTCAGGAGCTATTAACTTAAATACAAAAATAAATGATACAGGTGTTTATACCAAATATAGAGATTATCAACCACGTTGTTGGGTCTATACAGACTATCATAGAGGGCATGGATATTTAAATGTATCAGAAGCAATAGAAAAATCTTGTAACTATTTCTTTTATGAAACATCTGATAGAATGGGAATTGATACTTTAGTTAATTTTGCAAAATACTTTGGATTAGGAAGTAAAACCGGAGTTGAATTACAAGGAGAAATAGAAGGCGTTGTATCAGGTAAAGAATCAAAAGAAAGACTTCATAATGGAGAATCATGGAGTGCAGGTGATACCCTTCAATCTGCAATAGGGCAATATGACAATGAATATAGCCCAATTCAAATGGCCAGATATATAAGTATATTAGCAAATGGTGGAAATAGAATAAATCCGACAATAATAAAAACAATAAGAAATACAGATGGATCAGAAGCATCAAAAGAAGAGATAGAACAGTTTGTTAATAATAAATTAGGAATACAAGAAGAAAATATTGAAAATATAGAAATCAATCAAAACAACTTAAAAGCTGTATTGGAAGGTATGAGATCTGTTACAAGTGATTCTGGGGGAACAGCATATGTAAGATTTAAAGATTTTAATATAAGCGTAGGAGGTAAAACAGGTTCAGCAGAAGCACCTGGAAATAAAGTACATGCATGGTTTGTTGGATTTGCTCCATTTGAGAATCCTGAAATAGCGATTGTGGTTATGGTTGAAAATGGTGGACATGGAAACTATACAGCAGAAGTAGTAAGAGACATTATGGCAGAGTATTTTGGAATGAATACACAAAATATAGAAGAAGACATGAGTGCAATCCCATATGTGGAAATTCTAAATTAAGAAAGGATGTAAAAATGAAAAAAAATTGTATTAATATTAATTTTAAAAGGGATGAAATTTTAATAAAATTAAATGAAGAAGCTACACAAGAAGAACTTGTAGATGCATTAAAAAAGAAATTGCCAGAATTGAAGAAATTTTATAAGGAAGAAAAAAATCCTATAAGGATTACTGGAAAAATTTTAAAAAATAAAGAAATAGATGAGATTCAAAGTTTGATAAAAGCAAAGATTGATGTTCCTATAGATTTTGATATGCCAAAGAGTTTAGGATTATCTAGTATAAAAAAAGCTTTTGATAAAAAAATCCTTATATCAGAAACAAAGTTCCATAAAGGATCTATAAGATCTGGACAAAAATTAGAATCAGAAGGTAGCTTAGTGATAATAGGAGATGTAAATTCAGGAGCAGAAGTTATTGCTTCAGACAATATAGTAGTTTTAGGAACATTAAGGGGACTAGCACATGCCGGAGCTAAAGGTAATAAAAAAGCAATAGTAGCTGCAGGATTATTTGATGCAGTACAAATTAGAATTGCAAATGTAGTAAAAGAAATAGTTCGTGAAGAAGAACCAATGCATAAACAAGCATATATCAGTATTATTGATGATGAAATTAAGATTTTTTAATACAATGTTATAATTTAACTTAAGATATTACGATGAATATTTATTAGGTTAAAAGCAATATAGCAAGAGTTAAAAATAATGTTTCATCTTGAACATCTTCATTATAAAGTAAGAATAATAAACCAAGAATAATAAGATCATCTAAATACAGTTTGATGCCTAAAATTTCAAGGACAGGATCTTCTAGATTACCATCCATAAAGGAATTATTAAAATATATAGGCCCAAAAGAGTTGTATTTAGGAGGTCTTTTTTTCTTAAAATTATTGCTTTCCTGATCTATTTTTTTATTTTCTCTATCTTTTTTTTTTATATTTTCTTCTGATTTTAAGTAATTCATATTTGATTTATTTTGCATATATGTAGTGGTGGCATTTTTTGATAAATTTCTATTTCCTATATAATTATTGTAATATGGGTAGTAAAGATTAGTGTATGGAAATCTAAAAAAAGGGAAATTAACCATTAGGATTCTCCTTGTTTTCTGTATTGTTTTTATCGTTCTTTAATAATTCAGCAATATTAGCAATATTTAGTAAATTAGCATATTGATCAATTTTTTCTTTTCTACTTTCTCTTAAATAAGGTTTCAAAGAATAAAGTAAATTACATCTAGGGTCATTTTTATTATTTAAATTTTCTATAACAGATTTCATTTTTAAAAAGGTATTCATATCAATATTATTAAAATTAATATTACTATTATTAGAACTACTATCAGAAGAAGAGTTGTTATTAAAATTATTACTATAAGTATTTTGATTTAAATTATCTTCAGAAGAAGAACTTTGATTAGTAGATTGCCCATTAGAAGAATTACTATTATTCATCATAGAAGAAAAATTTTGTATCATTTCTGGAGGAATTTGAGAAATAACATCATTAAGTTCACCCTTATTCATCATATCTTTTAATTTATTTACAGTATCTTTATCAAAAATAAAATTACTCAAAATTATCACCTCTAAAATAAATATATTCTAAAAAATTTAAACTATGTATTATAATATGTTTCAAAATTTAATATGTTTTTAAATTGTAATAAAAAAAATACAAAATTGTAATATTCTAATATTAAAACTTTAAATATAGCTTCCCTAGAGTAAAAACAAGTAAAAAAAAATAAAATATACAAAATCTGGGGAAAAGTACTAAAAAATGGATAAAACCGTTGAAAAAAATGGAAAAAAGAGGTATAATATTTAATAGAGGTATTATAATCTAAGGAGGATGTCTATGAAAAATAAAATTTTTAAAATAATAACAGTAATAATATTATTAGCTGTATTAACTATGACTAATTTTATCTATATGGGAAAAGAATTAGTTAGTTATGCTGCAAGTAATATTAATACAAACAATCAAAATGTAGAATTTGATGCAAAAATAAAAGATGGAGATATTCTAACATTATCTATTAATGTAAAAAAAGAAGGATACTTTAATGGGGAAATTGCTTTAGAAGATAGCAATTTTACTTTTGTAACGGATCAATCAAATGAATATATTAATAAGATAGAAAGTAATAAAATAACATTAAATCAAATTAATGCAGGAACTAATGCACAAATCGATTTGAAAATAAATCTTATAAATGAAGAAGTATTTAATGTAAATTTATTAAATACAATTAGTAAATTAAAAATAACCGGTATTTATAGAGATAGTACTCAAAAAGATATTAATATTAAGGCTACAAGAGAAGTGAAATTAGAATATACAGAGAATAATACCTATGAAAATGTTGAAAATACAATTAATGTTATAACTAATAAAGTGATACAAGTATCTGGAGAAGATAAAAGAGTAGTACAGTTAGAAATGAATTTAGGATTAAAAGATAATAATTATCCTATGAAGGAAATTAATTCCACGATAACAATACCAACGCCAGAAAATAGCATACCAAAAATTGTAGAAAAAGTAAATTATAATACAATGAAAGAGTTTACTTATAATTATGATGGAAAAAACACAGTAGACTTAAAATTTATAAATAATCCAGATCAAGAAAATAAAATATCATGGAAAAAACAAGGAAACGAAAAAGCTATAATAACTCTAATTTATGATAAAAATGTAACTTTAGAAAATGTGGAAATTCCATATGAAGAAAAAGTAACACTATATAATGAAAAAGAATTGGTAGCATCTAATAAATTAATATTAGATAATCAAGAAAAAGAAGAGATAGTTAATATTTATACAAATAGCACAGAAAATTTTATATATAAAGGAAAATTAAATGAAGGAATTGATAGACAATATGAGAGTAAAACAAAAATAGCTATTAATTTAGCTAATGCAGAACAATACATAGATATAAAAGAGGGAGAGACTCAATATTTAGCAAATGGACAAGAAATATCTTCAAATACGATATTTAATACAACAACAATAAATAAAGATACATTTAATAAAATATTTGGAGAAAATGGACAAATAGTAATATCAAATGAAAATGGAGAGATTTTATCAACCATAGATGCTAATACCCAAGCTGATGAAAATAATAATATAATAGTTGATTACACAGGAAAAGAGATAAAAGCATTACAAATAAAAACAACAACACCTATTGCAGAAGGAGATATAGAAATTATTCATACAAAGACGATAAGATCACAAGATAAGAAAATAGTTCAATTAGCAACACAATTGATTACAAAAACTTCTTATGAATATGGTGTAGATGTGTCAAAACAGACATCAGAAAATATACAATTAAAAGATACAAAAACAGAAGCAACATTATCAGTTAATAAAGAAACATTATCAACAGTAGTAGAGAATACTGTGGAAATAAAAGCTATATTAAAAGGAAATCATGAACAATATAGCTTATATAAAAATCCAACTATTACATTTGAATTACCGGAAGATGTAGAAAAGGTAAATATAAATAATATCAATTTAATATATGAAAATGAATTAAAAATAAAAAATTATGAAGTAAACAATAAAATGGTAACAGTATACCTAGAAGGAGAACAAACACAGTATAAAAATACAAGTATAGAAGGAGCTGTTATTGTAATAAATGCTAATATTGTTGTAAACAGAAAAGCTTCAACAAAAGAATCTAATATTATAATGACAATAGATAATGAAGGTGCTCAGATAACAGATTCAAAAAATATAAAGATAGTTGCACCAAAAGATGTAACAACAATTAATAATATAACAGAGCTAAATGTTGAAACACTTGGACAAGAAGAAACAAAAGAAGTAATATTAGAAAGAGGTAAAAAAGAAAAACAATTAGAAGCTAATATTGAAGTAATAAATAACAATGAAAATGCAATAAAAAATGTAAAAATAATGGGTACATTTCCAACAAAAAATACTAAAAATAATATAGATACTAAAATTATAGAGGGAATTAATTTAGACCAAATAGATGGAGAAAAAGTATATTATACAGAAAAAGAGGAAGCAACTGAAGATATACAAGATGAATCAAACGGATGGACAGAAACAATTTCAAATGATGCTAATGTGAAAAAGTATCTAATTGAAGTACCTTCCATGAATAGTCAAGAATCTGTAAAAGGAACTTATAAATTAGAAATTCCAGCATTACTAGAATACAATCAATTAGCTGAAGAAGGATATACAACAAAATTTACAAATACATTGACAAATATTGAAAGTGAAACCGATGCTACTACTATAAAATTAGAAACAGGAGTAGGTCCAATACTAGAAGCTAAATTAATGCCAATAGTAGGTACAAGCCAACTAGATAATAACGGAACTGTAAAAAATGGAGAAGTAATTAAATATAAAGTAGAAGTATCTAATACAGGAAGCGAAGAAATAACAAATGTTGCAGTAAGAGGAGAGGTACCAGAAGGGACAACCTTAGTTGTACCACAAGATAATTATGAATATACAGGAGCTTCTTATTATAAAGAATTATCAGACAAGATATTTGAAACTAAAATAGATAAAATTGCAGTTGGAGAAGTTATTTCAAAAGAATATGAAGTAAGAGTAAATACAGATGTACAAGCTGGTACAACATTGACAAATATAGCCGAAATACAATATGGTGATGTTATTAAAAAATCAAATCAAATGCAATTGTTAACAGAAGAGGGAAAAATAAGAGTTAGTGTAAAAAGAGTAACTGACAGAGCAGTTGATTTATATGAAACAAGTGGAGTCAAATATTTTGCAATAATAGAAAATATATCAGATAGTAAACAAGACAATGTTCAAATAAGAACAAATTTACCAAATGTATTTAGTGTTGAGAGTTTAGAATTGATGACAGGAATGACAGCAGAAGAAGTATCAGATGATGAAATACATCGTGTAGATGATGCTAAATCAGAAGCAACAAGAGAAATAGAAGAAAATGAATTATTAAATAATGAAACAAATTCTATAAAGTCTGAAGAAATAGAATATAAAGATATAGTTAATATTGGATCTATTGAAGCGGGAGAAGCGAAAGTTTTAAATTATAATTTAACAATTAACAAATTACAA
Source organism: uncultured Clostridia bacterium (assembly GCA_947629085.1). Lineage (GTDB taxonomy): Bacteria > Bacillota > Clostridia > TANB77 > CAG-508 > CAG-269. Next base: position 3,514 of record CANRCM010000017.1, on the reverse strand, counting down.
GATACAAAAACATCAACTCAATTTTCTGTTACAGCTATAAATGATAATAAAGAATATAAATCTAATAGTATAGCTGATAAGATTAATAAAATTAATATATCTTTAAATATGAAATCAAGTACACAAGGACAATATGTAAAATCAGGAGATACATTAGAGTATACTATTACAGCAAAAAATAATGAATCTAATAAAGTTGAAGGACTATATATAAAAGATAGTATTCCAGAAACCTTAACAATAAATAAAGTAACAGTAAATGGTAAAGAGATAGAACATTTAAAAGATATAAACGATATTGATATTGATTGTAGTATGGATCAAGGAGAAGAAACAGTAATTAATATAGAAACACTTGTTGATTATTCTGATTCAAGAACTAATGCAGAGCCAATTACAAATATTGCGTATGCAGAAGTATTTGGTGAGAAAGTTGCAACTACATCTGAAATAACACATATTATTGAGGCAGAAGAACAAGAAGATGAAGGTAATATAGAAGAAAGTGGAAATGGAAATGGCGATGTCGCTAATGGAAATAGAATAATAACAGGAACAGCATGGTTTGATGAAAATGCAAATGGTCAAAAAGATGATGAAGAAAAACCATTAAATAATGTAAAAGTACATTTATTAAATACACAAACTAATAATTTGGTAAAAGATAAAAATGGAAATACATTAGAAGCAACAACAAATGATAATGGATTGTATTTATTAGATAATATAGAAAACGGTAAATATATAGTAATATTCGATTATAACAAAACATTATATACATTAACTAAATATAAAGCTGAAAATGTTGAAGAAAGTAAAAATTCAAATGCAATAACAAGCGAATTGTTAATAGAGAATGAAAAGAAAGCAGTTGCATCAACAGATATATTAGAAGTAGATAACAATAATATTTCTAATATAAATATAGGATTAATTGAATTAAAAGACTTTTCATTTAGATTAGATAAATTTGTTAATAGAATATTAATTCAAAATTCATCAGGAACTACAGTAAAAGAATATACTAATGCAACAGTTGCTAAGGCAGAATTAGATAGTAAAAAAATTAATGGAACAACCGTTATTATAGAATATGAAATAAAAGTAACAAATATTGGTGAACTTGATGGTTATGTAAGAAAAATAGTAGATTATATGCCAAAAGATTTAAAATTCAGTTCTGAATTAAATAAAGATTGGTATCAAACAGGAAATGACTTATATAATGCAAGTTTAGTAAATGAAAGAATAGCATCAGGAGAGTCAAGATCAGTTAAATTAACATTAACAAAGGCGATGACGGAGAATAACACAGGCTTAATAAATAATACAGCAGAAATAGCAGAAAGCTATAATGAGCTAGGAATAGCTGATAGTAGATCAACTTCAGGTAATAAAGCTCCGGGAGAAGAAGATTATGGTTCAGCAGATACTATACTAAGTTTAAAAACAGGTGCAGAGACATATGTATCAATCATAGCTATAGGATTAGTAACTGTTGGAATTATAGCATTAATAATAATAAGAAAAAAACAAAATAAGGATAATTAATAATAAGAAGAAAGGAGGTAAGAAAAATGAATAAAGTAAGAAAAATACTTACAAGTATAATAATAATTTTACTATCAATATTAGGAATAAGTACTACATCTAATGCATACGATATAGGACAAAAAGTAAATATAACATTTAATCTATATAGTGAAAGTAACAATATATTTTGTATGGAGCATGGTCAAGCATTAACATATAGTAATGAATATTCAGTAATTTCAAAGGCGACAATAAAAGGAACAAAAATTACAGATTATAAAAACAATACAATTGATAATATAAAAAATGCTGAATTTGCATATATATTATCATATGGTAGTAGCGAAATAGTTCAGAATGCAATATGGAAATACGAAAGTACATGGATGAAGGCAGTAGGACAATACCTTGCTAAAGATCCAAGAGGTAGATTAGGAACATCTTTTATAACAGGTAATAACAGTAATTTTTCAAGCACAAGTGCACAAAATTTAATAAATGAAGCAGAAGAGTATGCTAAAAACATAAGTAATAAAGAAAAGGCAGAAGATAAAACAGACAAGGATAATATAAAAGTAAAAACATATAGTGAAAATAATAAACAATATTTAAGAATAGGGCCATTCAAATGGAATTTTGGTGGAACTTTATCTGAAATAAAAGTATATGATCAAAATAATAAAGAAGTATCAGATGTTTCATTTGTTAAATATAAAGCGAAAGAACAAAAAAAGATAAAAGTAGAAGATATAAAACCGGGAAAAACATTTTATATTTCAATTCCATCAAATAGTGGAGTAACTAAAATAACAAAACTTACTGGAAAATCAAAATTAAATGAAAAATCAGTAGATATAACATTTTTAAAAGCAACAAATAATGATAAACAAAACTTAATCTACATAAAACCAGGAAATACAGATGTAAACATTGATATGTCATATGAATACAACATTGATTTATTAGGAAATTTAAAAGTAATAAAAGTAGATAAAAATAATCAAGAAATAAGATTATCAGATGTAGGTTTTTATCTAAAAAATAAAGATCTTGATAAATATGTTAAAGAATCAGGAAATAAAATATCATATGTAAACAGTAAAAAAGATGCAACAGAATTTATAACAGATAAAAATGGAGAAAAGACAATCAAAAATTTAATAGCTGGAACATATGTAGCATATGAAACAAAAAACCCACATTATGGATATGAATTGGTTTCTGATGGAGTAGAGAAAAAAGTAGTTGTAGATAAGACAGCAGAGCTAATAATGGAAAATAAACAAAAATATATAAAACTTTCAGGATATGTATGGTTAGATGAAATTTCTACTAAACAATCTGTAAGAAATGACTTATATAAAGATGGAGAATATGATCCAGATGATATTTTATTAGATGGTATTACTGTTAGATTAAAAAATAAAGAAACAGGAGAAACAATAAAAGAAACCAAAACAGCAAATGGAGGAGCTTATCAATTTGTAGATGTTCTAGTAGATGATTTAGATAAATATTATATTGAATTTGAATATGATGGATTAACCTATACAAATGTTACTCCAACACTTAATAAAGATAATGGATCTAAGGCTAAAGAGAATAAAACAACAAGAGATAATTTCAATAAAGATTTCTCAATAGTAGAAGGAAAAACAAGCAATACAGGTATAACAAGAGATAGTAGTGGAAATGAAAAATATACATTATATTACAATATAGATTCAAATAATCATAATGCTACACTTGATAAGACAAAATCAAATTATTCTATCACATCTAAAACAAGTGAGGCAGGATATAGTATAAAAGATAAATTTAAGCCAGGAGAAGTAGAAATTAAAAATATAAACTTAGGTTTATATGAAAGAGAACAACCAGATATATATGTGATGAAAGACTTGAAAAATATTAACCTTACAATAAACGGAAAATCAAATATATATAATTATGCACAGATATATGAACATAAAGAAGATTA
>CANRCM010000016.1 GCA_947629085.1 uncultured Clostridia bacterium | reverse complement strand
GACAAAAATTAAATGGAGATGCAGTATTCGCAATAGCAAGCCCAACAGCAGAGTTATTTGCAGCATCATATAATAAAAATACATCAAGTAATCATTCAACATATAAACAAGGAGATATATCTGCAAGATTAGGAACTTATTATACTTATGGGTACGAGATTAGTATTAGTCAAAATTGGTTGAAATCAGAAGATAGTCATGGAATATATAATAAAGATAATTATTTTGATTGGTGGCTGGCTTCTCCTTGCTTTTGGAGCGGCGACGACTTTTGGTGTGTGCACGGTTACGACCGGCAGTTTCGCTTCCTCCTCCGCGGACGACGGCTGGGCGTTTGCGGTTCGCCCTATAGTTTGTATTCTGACATCTAAATTCCATGAAAAAGGATATGATTCAGAGACATCATTGGTAGATGAATAAAATGAAATTTAAAAGTTGAGATGTAGCGGGCAGGCTTATGGTCTGTCTGCTACCGAATTTTTAGGAAATAATGAGTATAATAAATATAGTAAAAAATATAAAAGAAATTCAGAGAAAAACAATATTAAAGTAGGAGTATTTTGTGAAAGCTATGGAAAAGATAGTTACATATTATCATATTTATTAAGGTATGAAATAAAAGAAGTAAAATATGAAATATATAAAATAGAATTTAGTAAAAAAGTAATAACAAAATTAGAAGAAGTAGATGAAAAATAGGAAAAGCATCAATAAAATACACAAATAAAATTCTAACTAAATTTAATGAACATTATAAGTATGTATTAAAAGAAATATTAGAACAAAAATTTATAGATAGTATAGAAAAAACAAAAAAACAACTAGAACAGAGAAACAATATAAATGATAAAAGAAATTAAAAATTGTTGACATTGTCGGCAAAATTATAAAAATTTCGCTTTGAGTTTAAAAAAATAAATTCAAGGCAATTTTTTGTCTACAACATTAAGATATCAACTTATACTATCTTAATACTCAAAGTTGTATTTTAACATTTCTTTTTTAAAAAATATATAAAAATAATTATATTAATCTTGATTTTTTTTATTATTATTTGTAATATAAAATAGATGTGAAAAATAAAAAAGGGGAAACAAAGAATGTTAAATAAGCTAAAACAAGTAAATAAACAAAATGTACTAAAATATTTTATAATACTTGGAATAACTACATTATTTTGTCAAAATTTCTTACAAATGCATTATTCATCAGATACATATGTATTATATGATTTAGGATATATGCAGTATCCGACACAATATTTTTTGCTTGATGGAAGGTTGATTTCAACAATTGTATGTTATTTAGCAGGAATGGTAAATATACCAATTCCAGCTTATATAATTGGAATGGATATAATTGGAATTATATTTATTGCAACAGCAATTTATATAATAAGTAAAATAATACAAGATATTATAGAACCACAGAAAAACATATTAAAACTTATGATACTAGCAAGTTCATTTATTTTAATATTAAATCAATTTACTCTAGAATATCTATTATTCCCAGAATCAGCTGTTATGTGTTTAGGGGTATTATTAAATGTAATAGCTGTAAAATTAATGATAACTAAACCAAGATATAGATATATAAAAATATTTTTTGTTTTATTAGGAGCAGTATTTTGTTATCAAGGTGTACTAAATATGTTTCCTGTACTTGCTATATTAATATATATAGTAAAACAAATAGTAGATAAAAGAGAATATAAAATAAAAGAAAAAGAATTTTTTACAGAAATGATAAAATTAGCAATCATTGTAATAGTAGTTCTTGCAATATGCATGGTAGCAATACAAGTAGGTACAAAATTATTAAATAGTAATCAAGATAGAATGATGCATTTAGTAGACATGGAGGCAGTTGCATTGAGAGGTGAGACTGTTACAGAATATTTAGATGAATTATGGAATAAAACTATGCATATGCTTCCAGATAACATTAATACAATAGTTTTAATTATAAGTTTTATTACAATGTTTGTATTAAAAACAAAAAAAGAAATTATTATGCAATATATATTATTTATTATTGTTTCTTTTATAATATGTATTGTGCCAATGTTTATATTTAATACAGGAATATGTGGAAGAGTAAATGAACCATTAACAATGCTTTGGGGAGCTTCGCTAATTATATTACTAGCACAAAGTACTATTGTAAATAAAGAAAAGACAACAAAGTTTATATATAGCTTTATTATTATATCATTTATAATAAATAATATATTTATCATGCAAAATATAACTGAACACATTGCATCAAATAGAGTTGAAGAAAATATGGGAAAAACTATTAAATATGCTATAGAAAGATATGAACAACAAACAGGAAATACAATTACAAAATTTGCATACTGTTATGATCAAAACCCACAACAATATGCAGTTGGAATTAAACCAATAGGCTCATTAACAGAAAGAAAATTAGCTTGTTCTTGGAGCATTTCAGAAGCAATAAATTTTTATTGTGATAGAAAGCTAGATAAAGTAAGAATATCTACACAAGTATACTCTGAAAAAATGATATATAAAGATTATAAGGAATTTTCAGAAGAACAATTAGTATTTGATGGAGATACATTATATATGTTAGTTTATTAAAATATATAAAAACTATTTATTTTAATAAGGAAATCTCTCATATAAATATCTAATAACATTATCAGCATTTTCTTCGGTTATATTTACAAAAACATCCTTATCAAGACAAAGCCACATATTAACTAAATAGTCATCATAATTTTCAATAAATACACCAATAATATCTGCTAATTCAATAGGATTAGCAGATTCTTTTTCCCATTTTAATTCATTTTCAATTTCTAAATTAGTATTATAAAAACTGCTTAAAAACTTATTTAATTCTCCTTTTTTATCACTATACAAAATTATTTTTGATAACATTTTAAACTCCTAAAAATCTATTAATATTAGTATGAAAAATTTAAAAAGAAATATACAAAGAATAAACATAAACAAAAATGTAAATACTAGAAAAAATAGAAAATGGAGGGTTTAAATTGAAAAAATACAAAAAAATTGGATATATATTTTTAATAATTACTATATCAGTACTTTCAGTTGTAGTTTATGCCACTTTAAATAAAGATACAGAAAAAACTGAAAAAGATAAAAAAACATCAGAAATTGAATTTTTAGATGATAAATTAACAACTATTTTTAATCAATTAAATAATATAGAAACTAGAAATTATAATGTATCTGTTGACAGTATTACAAAAGAATCTAATAATAAAAATCAAGGTAATGATAAATCAGGAAAGCAAGAATCTGATCAAGGAAACTCTACTTCTAATAATAGTACATCTGAAAATAAATCTTCTGATAATAGTACATCTGAGAATAATAATTCTAATAGTTCTGATTCATCTAGTTCGTCTAGTTCATCTGATTCATCAGAACAAGAAAAAGAATTTAATTTAAAAAATAATGGAGTATTAACAAATAGTGACGAAATAAATTGGGATAATATAAAAACTCAAATAGAAATTTTATATTCTTCAATACCAACAATAACATTAGATTTATATCAAACAAATATTAATCAAGAAGATATTCTAAATTTTAATAAAGAATTTGATAATTTAACAGTATCTATAAAACAAGAAAGTAAGGAAGGCTCTTTAAGTACACTATCAAAATTATATGATTATATAACTAAATTCTCACAAAATATATTTGATGATGAATTGAAAAAAACATTAATAGAAACTAAAAATAATATACTAAAAGCGTATTCAAAATTAGATTTAAAGAATTGGCAAGAAATATCAAATGATATAAAGCAAGCATCAAATTCTTTCTCCAAATTATTAACAAATACTAATATAGATTCAAGTAAACAATATACAATTAGTAAAATATATGTAATGATAAATGAACTACAAAATTCAGCTCAAGTACAAGATGAGACTATATTTTTAATAAAATATAAAAATATATTAGAAGAAATGAATAGTATAAAATAGTAGATTTTTTATAAAAAATATGTTACAATAGAAAAAGAGTAAATTGAATAGTCGCTGGTAAATTTCGAAAGGAATTACGAGAGGAAAGTCCGGGCTCCATAGAGCAAGGATGCTAGATAACGTCTAGTGAGGGTAACCTTAAGGAAAGTGCAACAGAAAATAACCGCCAATTTAATTGGTAAGGATGAAAAGGCGAGGTAAGAGCTCACCGCTATTATGGTGACATAATAGGTCAATGCAAACCCCATCTGGAGCAACACCTAAATAAGAAGATTAAGTCTGCTCGGCGACTTCTTAACTTGAGTGGCTTGAGATAATTAGTAATAATTATCCTAGATAAATGACTATTTTAAAAGACAGAACCCGGCTTACAGATTTACTCTTATTTTTTATATTAGTAAGAAAATAGCGTTTTAATGATATATAATAGTTAAATTGCAATTTATTAATTTATATAAAAGTCATTCATTAGAATGGCTTTTACTAATGCTTAGAAAAATAAATTTATACTATAGTAAATTATTAAAACTTGATAAGAAAAATTTCTATTTTAGTAGACTTATTTTGATAATTGTTTACATTTTAACAAATAGATGATATAATAAAGCAAATTTATATCTAAGGAATGATTATATATGCCAAATATATTTGATTACTTACAGTGGAGAGATTTGAAGTTAAGTCAGGTAAAATTCAATGAAATAGATAATTTAATTTTATCTAGATTAGCATATTTCCCATTAGACAATATTATAAATATTGATACGAAATTATCAATAAAAGAAGCTTATGAAAAATATTTAAGTATAAAATCAAAAGGAAGAATATTACTAGAAGAAGATTCACAATTATTTCCTGTACTGGCCAATAGTATAAGATTTGGAGAAATGCAACTAGTAGATTATGTTAATAAAATTGATATAAAACAAGAAGAACAATTTTCAGCAGTAACAATATTGATGCCAGATGATACAATATATGTATCATTTAGAGGTACAGATAACACAATAGTTGGTTGGAAAGAAGATTTAAATATGAGCTTTCAAGAATTAATTCCAGCTCAAACAACAGCAAAAAAATATTTGAATAAAGTAGCTAAAAAACATGATGGACCAATAAGAGTTGGAGGACATTCAAAAGGAGGAAACTTAGCTATATATGCATCGGCTTTCTGTAATACTGACATTCAAAATAGAATAATAAAAGTATATAATAATGATGGTCCAGGATTTTGTGATAAAATTATAGATAGTGAAGAATATAAAAAAATTATATCAAAAGTTCATACATATATTCCTCAAAGTTCTATAATAGGAAGATTATTAAATCATAAGGAAGAAACTACTATATTAGAAAGTTCTCAAACAGGAATAATGCAACATGATTTGTATACATGGCAAGTATTAGGAGATAAATTTATAAAGGCAAAACTTACAAATTCAAGCGAAATTATTGATAAAACAATATCAGACTGGTTAAATAATGTAAGTATAGAACAGCGTCGTTTATGTATATATATTTTATTCGAAATATTAAATTCAACAAAAGCAGAAACTCTATCAGAAATCAAAGAAAACAAAATCGATAACATGAGGGCAATGATAAAAACATATAAAAATGTAGACGAAGAAAGTAGAGAAATAATTACAAAAGCATTGAATGAATTATTAAAAATAGGAAGAAGCAATATAAGAAGAAAAAGTTCTGGAGGAGAAGAATAAAATGTATGAAAGAAGTGCAATTGTTTTAGAAAGATATTTTGAAAAAATTTTTGGCTTAAATAAAGAAAATAATTTAAAAACAAATTATAATAATTATGACAAAATAGTAAAAATAATAAAAAAGTATAAACAAGCAACAGATGAAGAAGAAAAAGTAATGTCTAAGTTTGATGAAGTAGCAACAAGAATAGAAGAAATTCAAGAAAAACAAGCACAATTATATGAATCTAATATAGAATTAGAAAATCAAAGGAATATACTTTTTAATGATTTGGAAGAAAATCCAAATAAATTAGATATAAAATTTCAAAAAATAGAAGAAGAAACAGAAAAAAATAACGAAGAACTAAAAAATCTAAGAAGTACATATGTTAAAACTATGGTTTTATTTGTTGAAAGACAGAAGGAACGCAATAAGCATGCAAGAATAAGAAGAAAAGCTGAATCGGAATACATGAATAAAACAATGATAGCAAATGAAATGTTTATGGCTATTGATGAAAATGATATAAAAAGAGTACAAAATTTTGTAAAAAATGATAATGGAAAGATAAAGCAAGATATTCTTTCAACATTAACTAAAAATGGTAAAAGTGAAAAAGTTCCTTTTAATACTAAAGTACTTGAAAAAGCAACAAATTCTAGAATTGAAATAGCTAAAAAAGAGGCCGAATTATATTTAGATATATATGAAAAGACAAAAAATATTTTAGAAGAAATAGAAAATGAAAATATTAAATTAGGAAAAGCAGAAAAACTTGTAAGAGATGTAGGTATTAAATTAAAATTTTTAGAAGCGGAAAAAGAATATATAGTAATATTTTTAGATAATGAAAGAATGACATCAATTAATGGGATAAAAACACATGAAAAATTGATGGAAGAAGCATGTAAAAATTTTGATTCTGATAGTAATCAAATTGAAAATTTATATGAACTAATAATAAAAGAAACAACAAATCAGTCGACAAAGAAAGATTACAGTAAACTTTATAATAAAGACTATTTAAGAAAAATAGAAGAAAAAGAAAAAGATTTTGAAGAGGAAGTTATAAAAGTTAAAGTTAATATAGGAACAGTTATTAACTCAAATTATTGGAGAATTGAAGGAATAAAAAATATATATAAGGTATTTCAAGAAGAAGTTAGCCAAAAGCTCAATAGAGATTTGTCCGAATATAAATTAGAAGAAATAAATGTAGAAGAAGAACAAGAAATGTCTGAAATTATAAAATCAGCAACAACAACAACAATATTCACAGGCAAAAAAGACATTAATAATAGTTATGACTTAGATGACGATGAAGGAGAAAACAATGATTACAATGAATTAGATGATGAGTTAGAAGATTATGATGAACATTATAGTCATAATTATAAAGAATATAAGGAATATGTAGAAGATATAGAAGAAGACAAAGAAGATGAAGACGATGAAGAATATAATGAAGATGAGAATGAAAACATTGAAAATTATATAGAGGACGACCATGAAGATGATTATGAGAATGACTATGAAAATAATGAATTGGATGAATCGGATGAAGAAGATAACAAAGAAACTCAAAATGACGAAGATGAAAAAATAGAAAGCTATTTCAATGTTGATAAATATTATGGATTTAATGAAGAAGAAAATGATATTGATGAAGAATTTAATGAAGATACAATAGATGAAATTATAAAAAATAGTAGAAAAAGAAGAAATAGAAATAGATCAAATAAAAATTTAGAATATTATAATTCTAAAAGTTTATTTGGTAAGTTATTTAAAAAATAAACCGCAAATAGATGCGGTTTTTATTTATTTAAAAATGTTTTTTGTACATATAACTTATTAGCAAAAGATTGCACTACATTTCTTAGAATATATTGTTCTTTTGAAAGATTATCGTTATTGTTGTAATGATTTTTTGTAAAAGTTATTTTAATTGCTTTTTCTACTTCTGAACAAAATCTGTTATAAGCATCTTGAGTAGAAGAAGTATCAAGAGCAAGAGTAATTAATTTGTTAATTTCTCCTATACTATAATTTTGTTTCAAAATAAAAATAACAAAAAGATAAGCAATGTGTTCCCTATTATATTTTTTATTAATAGGAGGCTTTATAACCTCATGTTTTACATAATTATTAATCATTGCTTTAGTTATAATTTTATCATCTTTTTTTTCAATATCATTTTTTATATAATTTGATAAATGATTTTCTAGAAAAGAAACAACTTGATCAATATATAAATCAATATTAGGAATTTCATCCCATCTAGGAAGATGAAAAATTTCAATTTCTTTTTCTATTGTAATATTTTTTTGCTCCATTAAAGTCACCTCATTCTATATAATCATAACATTTTTATAAAAATTAGTCAATCACTTGACAGCATAATCAATATATGATAATCTAGTATTCGATACTAGATGTAAAATTATTAATAATTATGTGGAGGAAGGATAATAATGATAAGAAAAAAATTATATGAGGCAACTGAATTTGATAATATAAAAGAAATAATGTATAACACTGTAAAGAAATACAAAAATAATATAGCTTTTACTTTAAAATATAAGAATAAAGAAGATGTAATATATGAAGATATTTCATATGAAAGATTATTAGAAGAAATAAATTGTTTAGGAACTAAATTATATGATTTAGGTTATAATAATAAAACAATTGCTATTATAGGCAAAAATAGATATGAATGGGTTTTATCACATTTAACAAATTTATTAGGAGGAATAGTATCTGTTCCGTTAGATAAAGATATGCAATTAGATGAACTGGAAGGTTGCCTAAAAAGAAGTAAAGCAGATATGGTAATTTTTGACGAAAAACAAATAGAAAAAGTAGAGGAAATAAAAAAAAGAAATAGTACTAATTTAAAAGAATTTGTTTGTATGTCAAAAATAGACAATTATTTAAATATTAATACATTAAAGGAAGAAGGAAAAAAACTAATAGAAGAAGGAAAAAAAGACTATATAGAAGCAAAAATAGATTCATACAAAATGAGTATACTTTTATTTACATCAGGAACAACATCTAAATCAAAGGCTGTCATGTTATCTCAAAAAAATATAGCTTCTAATGTTTATGCACTTCAAAGCGTAGAAGATATAAGACCTACAGATACTAATATTGCATTTTTACCATTACATCATGTATTTGGATCAACATGTATAATATGGACCTTAGCTAGTGGATTAAGACATGTGTTCCCAGATGGATTAAGGTATATTAAACAAAACCTAAATGAATATAAAGTAACAGTATTTGTTGGAGTCCCTCTTTTAATAGAAAGTATTTATAAAGCTATAATGAAAGAAGTAGAAAAACAAGGTAAGAAAAAAATAATAAGTATAGCCATGAAAGTAAGTAATTTTTTATTAAAGTTACATATTGATATAAGAAGAAAGCTGTTTAAACAAATTTTAGATGCGTTAGGTGGACAATTAAGATTTGTTGTTTCTGGAGGAGCTCCAGCAGATCCTAAAATCTCAAAGGCTTTTACTAGCTTAGGAGTAAGAACTTTACAAGGATACGGTTTAACAGAAACAGCTCCAGTTATTGCTGGGGAAGATGAAAAACATATTAAGTACGGAACAGTTGGACTTCCTATGATAAATGACATGATAGAAATAGATAATCCAGACAAAAAAGGAGTAGGCGAAATAAAAGTAAAAGGACCAAACATAATGTTAGGATATTATGAAATGCCAGAAGAGACAAAAAAAGTATTAAAAAACGGATGGTTCTATACAGGTGACTTAGGATATATTGATAAAAAGGGATATTTAACTATAGTTGGAAGAAATAAAGATATGATAGTATTAAAAAATGGTAAAAAAGTTTTTCCGGAAGAGATAGAGCTTATTATTAATAGACTAGAAGAAGTAGAAGAATGTATGGTATTTGGAATGCCAGACAAAAAAGATAGAAACAATATTAAACTTTCTATTAAAGTTGTTTATAATAAAGAATTCGTGAATGAAAAATATCCGGATGCAGATGAAAAAGAAGTAGAAAAAATAATATGGGAAAAAATAAAGAAAATTAACAAAACACTTCCGACATATAAGTATATAAAACAGTTAATTTTAACAGATAAAGAATTAATAAAAACAACAACTAAAAAAATAAAAAGAAATGAAGAGATGAAAAATATAAAAATATAAAAGAATGCACATTGCATTCTTTTATTATATTTCTGTAATTTTTAAATTAAATTTATCTTCAAAAACTTTTTTCTTAGCGATATATTCTTTTGTTTTAAATCCTTTAACATCTATTACTTCAGTAGAATTATCTTTATTAAAAATGATAAAATCAGCTTTATATTTTAAACCAGGTGCTAGAATAAAAGTAGGTTGTAAGCAAAATCCGTTTATTTCTTCAGATTTTAATCTTAATTTTAATTCACAGTAAAAATCTGCTTCTTTTTGACTATCAAAAGTATGACCATCAATAGAAACCTTATTTGATCTATATTTACTTTTTCTTTTTTTATTATCTGTAAAATTTTTATAATCTTCAATGCTCCAATGTTCCATAGAATCTCCTAACATTTAAATAGCTTTATATGAATTATATAATTAAAACTTTAAAAAAGCAACAAATTTTGATAAAAACTGTACAAGTTATTAATTATATGATATATTATAAACATAAAAAATAGGAGTGTATTTTATGGAAAAGAAAAAATTAGAAAAAATAAAAAAAGAAGAAATAGTAAAAAAGGGTGGAAAATTTGTAAATGAATTTAAAGAATTTATTGCAAAAGGTGATGTATTAGAATTAGCTGTTGGTGTTGTTATAGGTTCAGCATTTGGAAAAATTGTTTCATCAATAGTAGATGATATTATAATGCCAATAATAGGAGCTTTAATAGGAGGAATTAATTTTACAGGACTAAGTATAAAAATAGGACAAGCAAATATTACCTATGGAAATTTTATTCAAAATATAATTAATTTCCTTATCATAGCATTTAGTATATTTATATTTATTAAAGCAATTAGTAAACTTCAGAAAAAACAACCTGAAGATGAAGTAGAAGAAAAAGAAGAAAAAGATGAACAAGTTGTATTATTAGAAGAAATTAGAGATTTATTAAAAGAAAAAAATAAAAATATTTTATAAAGTTGAATATTAAAAATAGAAGATTGAGTCAATCTTCTATTTTTTTACTGAATAAGGTTAAAATATATTACTATTACTTGACAATGAACTAAAATAAAAGTATAATGTTAACCAAGGTTAACAAAAGGAGATGTAAATATGATATCAAAAGCATCAGAAGAGTATTTAAAGACTATGTATATATTAAAAAAGCAAAATAATAATATTAGAGTTACAGATATTGCTAATAAAATGCATTGTACAAAGCCAAGTGTAAATAAAGCAATTAATACATTAAAAGACAATGCATTAGTAAATTATGAATCATATGGAAAAATTGAGCTTACAAAAGAAGGAGAAGAATTAGCAAAAAAGATAATAGAAGCATATGATATTGTTTATTTGTTTTTAAAAGATGTGCTTAATTTAACTTCAGAAGAAGCTAAAGAAGAAGCGGAAAAAATAAAACGTGCAATTGATGATGATACAATAAATAAATTAGCTAAATATGTTCACAAAGTTCTAGGATTAAATGACTTAGACTGTGGATATGATATAAATAAAGAAAAATGTAGATGTTGTGTAAGAAGAACATCAAATAAACAAATAAATTAAAAAAGAAAGGGTTTTATTATGAGTAATAAATTATTAGAAATAGAAGATTTATGTGTAAATGCAGAAGAAAAAGAAATCTTAAAGGGAATTAATTTAAATATTAATAAAGGAGAAATACATGTAATAATGGGACCAAATGGTTCTGGAAAAACAACAACAGCAAATGCAATTTTAAATAATCCAGTTTATACAAAGATAAAAGGAACAGTTAAATTTGAGGGAGAAAATATAAATGACTTAAAAACAGATGAAATTGCAAGAAAGGGAATTTTTATGTCTTTTCAATTACCTGAAGAAATACCAGGAGTATCTGTTACAAATTTTTTAAAGTATGCTAAAAATAAAATCACAGGAGAACCTATAAAAATATTTAAATTTAAAGATGAGTTGAAACAATACATGCAAGAATTAAATATGAATGATAAGAATATGGAAAGAAGTTTAAATGTAGGATTTTCAGGAGGAGAAAAAAAGAAAAACGAAATTTTACAGATGCTTATATTAAATCCCAAATTAGCTATATTAGATGAAACGGATTCTGGATTAGATGTAGATGCAATTAGAACAGTGTCTAAAGGTATTAAAATGTTTAAAAATGAAAATAATGCTGTATTAATAATTACTCATAATACAAAAATTTTACATAGCTTAAAAGTGGATTATGTACATGTTTTAGTAGATGGAAAAATTGTTAAAACAGGCGGACAAGAACTTGCAACACAAATTGAAGAAAAAGGATACAAACAATATAAATAAACAGTTATAAAGCTAATTCAAGCGTCAAATATAATATTGTATTAAAATATAATTATATCATAATTTATATATTTTATAAGTTAAAAAAATTGCGAAAGGAATTATAAAAATGTCAAAGATAAATTTAGATGAAATAAATAGAAATATATATGATATAAAAAATAAAGATGAATATGATTTTAAAATAAAAAAAGGATTGACTCCTGAAATAATAAAAGAATTATCAAAGCAAAAAAATGATCCGGATTGGATGAGAGAATTTAGATTAAAAGCTTTAGAAGTATATAATAATTTAAGTCTTCCAACATGGGGGCCAGATATTTCTGAATTAAATATGGATGAAATAGCAACATATGTAAAACCAAAAACAAAACTAAATAGTTCATGGGATGATGTTCCAGATAATATAAAAGATACTTTTGATAAACTTCGGAATTCCAGAAGCAGAAAAAACATATTTAGCAGGAGTTGGAGCACAATACGATTCAGAAGTAGTGTATCATAGCATGAAGGAAGAATTAATAAAACAAGGGGTAATTTATACAGATATGGAAACAGCAGTTAAAGAATATCCAGATTTAGTGAAGGAACATTTTATGAAATGTGTTCCTGTCCATGATCATAAATTTGTAGCTTTACATGGAGCTGTATGGTCAGGGGGATCATTCGTATATGTTCCTAAAGGTGTAAAAGTAGATATTCCCTTGCAATCATACTTTAGATTAAACTCACCCGAATCAGGACAATTTGAACATACATTAATAATTGTAGAAGAAGGAGCATCATTGCATTTTATAGAAGGATGTTCAGCACCTAAATATAATAAAGTAAATTTACATGCAGGTTGCGTAGAATTATATGTAAAAGACAATGCATATTTAAGATATTCTACAATAGAAAATTGGTCAAAAAATATGCTTAATTTAAATACTAAAAAAGCTATAGTTGGAAAAAATGCAAAAATGGAATGGGTAACTGGTTCATTTGGCTCAAAAATATCTATGTTATACCCTATGAGTATATTAAATGGAGAAGGAGCAAAAACGGAATATACAGGTATATCATTTGCAGGAGGAGGACAAAACTTAGATAATGGATTTAAAGTAATTCATAATTGTCCTAATACGTCAAGTATAGTAAATGCAAAATCAATATCAAAAAATGGAGGAAAATGTACTTATAGAAGTTTAGTAAGAATAAACGAAAAAGCTAAAAATTCTAAATCATCAGTATCATGTGAATCACTTATGTTAGATGATATTTCAATATCAGATACAATTCCAGTGAATGATATTAGAACAGATGAAGTAGAATTTTCACATGAAGCATCAATAGGAAAAATAAGTGAGAAAACAATATTTTATTTAATGAGTAGAGGTTTATCAGAAGAAGATGCAAAAGCTATGATAGTAAGAGGATTTGCATATCCTATATCAAAAGAATTACCAGTAGAATACGCAGTAGAAATGAATAACTTAATTAATTTAGAATTAGAAGGAGCTATTGGATAAGAATTGATAAATCAAATATGCCAATAGAAAGAAAAACTTTCAGAAAGGAAGAATTATGAAATTAAATGAAACACCAGTTAGAACTTCGAGAAATTTCAATATTAATAATATAACTATTGAAGACATTAAAATACCAGAAAAACTTTCAGAATTTGATAATATAGATATAATAAAAGAATCAGAAAAAGTAGAAATAAATTCTGACAATAAAAATATAGAGCTAAAATATGGCCTAGGTAATTATTACACTAATTTAGTTAATAAAAAATCAAATTGTAGGCTAAAAATTAATATTAAAGATAAAAAGGAAAATAAAAGTGAAATAGATTTTAAATTTAATGAAGAAAATACAATTTTATTTGAAAGTATTAAAATTGAAGTAAAAGAAAATGCGAGCTCAACAATAATTGTAAAATATGATACAAATAATGATAATGAAAATAAATATTTACATAATGGAATAATAAGAGTGATAGCAAAGGAAAATTCTAAATTAAACATTATAATTGTAAATTTAATGAATATAAATTCCAACAATCTTATATCTATTGAAAATGAATTAGAAAAAAATGCACATGTAAATTATACAATTATAGATTTTGGAGGGAAAAATAGTATTACAAATTATTATTCAAATTTAAAAGGCGAAAGATCATATAACAATTTAAATACAATTTATTTAGGAAAAAAAGATCAATTATTTGATTTAAACTATATAGGAGAATTAAGAGGTGAAAAATCAAATATTAATATTGATGTTCAAGGAGCTTTAAAGGATCTATCAAAAAAACATTTTAAAGGTACTATTGATTTTAAAAAAGGTTGTAAAAAGTCTACTGGAAACGAAAATGAATCTTGTATGTTATTATCTAATACATCAAAATCATTGGCTTTACCTATGCTTTTATGTTCTGAAGAAGATGTTGAGGGAAACCATAGTAGTTCTGCTGGAAAAATAGGGGAAAAAGAATTATTTTATATAATGAGTAGAGGATTTACATTAAAAGAAGCTATGAAATTAATAGTTAGAGCAAAATTTAATAATGTACTTAAAAACATAAAAAATGAAGAATTAAAAGAAGAAATTCTAAATGAAATTGATAAAAAATTAGATTAAAATCTAAAAAGAACATCAAATTGAAAATAAAATAAATTTTTATAGGAGAATAAATAATGGATATAGAAAACATAAAGAAGGATTTTCCGATATTAGAAAATAGAAAAATAACATATTTGGATAATGGAGCAACAACTCAAAAACCTATACAGGTAATAAAATCCATAGAAGAATTTTATAAAAAATACAATTCAAATCCACACAGAGGAGCTTATTCGTTAAGTATAGAAACAACAGAAGAATATGAAAATACAAGAAATAAAATTGCAAAATTTATAAATGCTAAACAATCACAAGAAATTGTATTTTCAAAAAATGCAACAGAAAGTTTAAATTTGATTGCTTATTCATATGGAATGGAAAATCTAAAAAAAGATGACGAAGTTGTTATTTCAATAATGGAACATCATTCAAATTTAGTACCATGGCAAAAAGTTGTTAAATTAACTAGTAGTAAATTAAATTATATGTATATGAATGATCAATTTGAATTATCAGACGAGGAAATTGAAAGTAAAATTACTGATAAAACTAAAATAGTTGGAATAACACATGTATCAAATGTTTTAGGAACAATAAATAATATAAAAAGAATAATAAAATATGCTCATAAAAAGGGAGCAATTGTTATTGTAGATGCATCACAAAGTATTCCTCATATGCCAATAGACGTACAAGATTTAGATTGTGACTTTTTAGTATTTTCAGGGCATAAAATGTTAGCACCACTTGGAATTGGTGTATTATATGGTAAAAAGGAAATATTAAATAAAATGACTCCTTTTTTAATGGGAGGAGATATGATAGAATACGTTTACGAACAAGAAACTAGATTTGCACCATTGCCTAATAAATTTGAAGCAGGAACACAAAATGTGGAAGCTGTAATAGGATTAGGAGCAGCTATTGATTACATTAACAATATTGGATATGATAAAATTCAAGAAATTGAAAATAATATAGTACAATATGCAATAGCAGAACTATCAAAATTAAATTATTTAGATTTATATTTGACACCCAATAAAGAAAATCATTCAGCGGTAATTTCTTTTAATATAAAAGGAGTACATCCACATGATGTGGCAACCATTCTAGATACAGAAGGAATATGTATACGTTCAGGAAATCACTGTGCACAACCACTTATGAGGTATTTAGGTATTGATTCAACATGTAGAGCAAGTTTTTATATTTATAATACTAAAAATGATGTGGATAAATTAGTGAATGCTTTAAATAAAGCATATACAATGTTTAAAAAATATATTGTAAAATAAAAGAAAGGCGAATATTTGATGGAAGATTTAAGTGATGTATATAATGAATTAATTATGGAACATAGTATGAATTCATATAATAAGAAAAGAATAGAAAATGCAGATTTTTGTAAATTAGGTCATAATCCTAATTGTGGTGATGAGATAACTTTAGAATTAAAAATAGATGGAGATAAAATAACAGATATGGCATTTTCAGGACATGGTTGTGCAATTTCTCAAGCATCAACATCAATAATGATAGATACATTAAAAGGTAAAACAATTGAAGAAGCCAAAGAAATAATAAAAACATTTATAGGAATGATAAAAAGAGAAGAAACAAATCAAGAAAAATTAGAAAAATTAGAAGATGCAATAGCTTTTAAAAATGTTGCAAATATGCCAGCAAGAGTAAAATGTGCTCTTTTAGCATGGCACACAATTGAAGATATATTAAATGATAAATAAAAAAATATATAATATAGAAAAGAGATAAAAAACAAAATATAATATAAGAAAATATGCACAAAGAATACATAATGAGAGGAAAATAAAATGGAAAACAAAAAAGTATTATTAGGAATGAGTGGAGGAGTTGATAGTAGTGTATCAGCTTTACTTTTAAAACAACAAGGATATGAAGTAATAGGAACAACTTTAGAATTATTTGCAGGAAGTAGCTGTTGTAATATAAACACATATTTAGATGCAAAAAGTGTATGTAATCAAATAGGGATACCACATTTTACATATAATTATAAAGATGAATTTAAACAATATGTGATAGAAGATTTTATAGATTGTTATGCAAATTGTAAAACACCAAATCCATGTATTGAATGTAATAAATATATGAAGTTTGGTTATATGTGGGAAAAAGCAAAAGAATTAGGATGCTATTATATAGCAACTGGTCACTATGCTAAAACAGAGTATAGTAAAAAGTACCAAAGATGGGTACTAAAAAAATCAAAAGAAGAAAAAAAAGATCAAAGTTATGTATTATGGAATATTCCTAAAGAATTAATAGAACATGTTATATTTCCATTATCTGATTTTCAGGATAAATCAGAAATAAGACAAATAGCAAGAAAAAGCAATTTAAAAGTTGCCAATAAATCAGATAGCGAAGATATATGCTTCGTCCCAGATGGTAATTATAAACAATTTTTAGAAACCAATTCAGATATAAAGCCTAAAGAAGGAAACATAGTAAATACAAAAGGTGAAATATTAGGAAAACATACAGGATTATATAAATATACTATTGGACAAAGAAAAGGTTTGGGCATATCTTATAAAGTACCTCTATTTGTATTAGGATTTAATAAGGAGAAAAACGAGGTAATAGTAGGAGAAGAAAAAGAATTATACAAAAAAGAATGTATAGTTAATGAAATAAATTTATTATTAGTTGATAAAATAGAAAAACCTATAGAAGTAGATGTAAAAACGAGATATTCTTCAAAAGTAGCTAAAGCAAAAATAATTCAAGAAGGTAATAAAATAAGAATAATATTTAAAGAACCTCAAAGATCAATAACACCAGGGCAATCAGCAGTATTTTATGTTGAAGATATTGTTCTTGGTGGAGGGAAAATAGAAAAATATTGACATTAATAATAATATAAAATATAATATTAAACAAATATATATGTTATCAAGAGTGGACGAGAGAATCGGCTTTATGACTCCACAGCAACCTATTTAGTTAGGTGCTAATACCGACAAAGTAGAAAAGTACTTTGGATGATGATTTTATAAATCATAAATTATAGACCTTTGTACTTTTAGTAGCAAAGGTTTTTTGATTCATATATGAAAATAATAACAGAAAGGATTTGATAAAAATGAGAAGATTATTCACATCAGAAAGTGTAACAGAAGGACATCCAGATAAACTATGTGATTATATATCAGATAGTGTATTAGACAGTTATTTAGAAAAAGACAAAAATGCAAGAGTAGCATGTGAGACAGTAGCAGGAAAAGGAGAAATCTTTATAACAGGAGAAATTACATCTATTGCAGAAGTAAATATAGAAAAAGTTGTAAGAAATGCAATTAAAGAAATTGGTTATGACAATAGTGAATTAGACATGGATTATAGAAGTTGTAAAATAACAATAAATTTATCAAAACAGTCACCAGATATTGCATTAGGAGTTGATAAATCATTAGAAACAAAGCAAGGAGAAAAAATAGAGTCTGAAGGTGCTGGAGATCAAGGCTTAATGTTTGGATTTGCATGTGATGAAACCGAAGAGTTGATGCCATTACCTATCTCACTAGCACATAAATTATCTAAAAGATTAACTAAAGTAAGAAAACAAAATATAATAGATTATTTAAGACCTGACGGAAAAGTTCAGGTAACAGTAGAATATGAAGATAATAAGCCTGTTAGAATAGATACAATAGTAGTATCAACACAACACAAAGCAGATATTGATTTAAATATATTAAAAAAAGACATAAAGGAAAAAGTTATAAATGAAGTTGTACCAGAAAAGTTATTGGATGAAAAAACAAAATATTTTATAAATCCTACAGGAAGATTTGTAATAGGAGGACCTCTAGGTGATAGTGGATTAACAGGAAGAAAAATAATAGTAGATACGTATGGAGGGTATGCAAGACATGGTGGAGGAGCTTTTTCAGGAAAGGATCCAACAAAAGTGGACAGGTCTGCGGCATATATGACAAGATTCCTTGCAAAAAATATTGTGGCAAATGGATATGCAAAAAAATGTGAAATACAATTTGCTTATAGTATAGGAGTTGCAAAACCGGTATCTATATATGTAGATACTTTTGGAACAAATACTATTGATGAAGAAGAAATTGTTAAAAAAATTGAATCTAAATTTGATTTAACACCAAGAGGAATTATAAATTATTTGGAATTACAAAAGCCAATATATAGAAAAACTACAAATTATGGCCATTTCGGAAAAGAAGAATTACCTTGGGAAAAAATTGTAGAATTTTAAATTGAAAATAAGTAATAAGGAAAGTGAATAAAGTCGCTTTCTTTTTTCGTATCATAAAAGTAACAATTTGTATAAAATAATAATATAATTAAATATTAGGAGTGATACTTATGGCATATTCAGAAAGGGAATTAATAGCAAGAATAGTTCAATGTGAAGCAGGTGGAGAAGGAGATAATCGGAATGAAAGCTGTTGCAACTGTCGTTTTAAATAGAACTTATGCATCAGAAGGAGAATATTTTAGAGTATCTCAAGGGGGTAATATACGAAATATAATATTTCAACCAGGTCAATTTGATTGCGCAACAGAAACTTTATTAAATCAATATAATCCACAAAATATCTATAATATGAATCCAACAGAAATACATTATTACATAGCAGATTGGGCTTTATCAGGTAACAAATTAACCGAGATAGGGCAATGTTTATGGTATTTAAATCCCTTTAGACCAAATTGCAGTAATATCTTTCCTAGTAACGGTTCAGGAACATTTCAAACAAGATTAGGAAAACATTGTTTTTATAGACCAACCGAAAAGTATAAGGATACTTAAAAATTTAAGAAAGGGAAATATATTTATGGAAGAAAACAATCAAAATAAAAGCGAAAGACAAACAAGACAAAACGAAATAAATGAAAATTCACCGGAAATTTTAACAAATTCTATTTATACACCAGCATTTTTAAGAGAGCAAATAGGAAAACTTATGAGAGTTGAGTTTTTAATAGGAACCAATAATATGGTAGATAGAATAGGTATATTACAAGATGTAGGAGCAAGTTATATTCTATTAAGATCATTTGAAAATGATAGTTTAGTATATTGTGATATTTATTCAATAAAATTTATAACTATTTCTACAACTGGGATTTATGGAAGAAATCCAAATGGATATTATTATTAAATTTAGTAAAATATAAAAAAGGTTTTGTAAAAATATTTGCAAAACCTTTTTTTTTATGTTTTAATAAGTGCAGTTAGGAGGGATAATATTGTTATATGATGTTATAATAATAGGAGCAGGTCCAGCACGGAATATCAGCTAGTTTATATACAAAAAGAGGAAATCTTAATACTTTAGTAATATATAAGGATGAATCCAATTTAGAAAATAGTAAAAATATAGAAAACTATTATGGGTTTGAAAATGGGATAGAAGGCAAAAAATTATATAAAGCAGGAATAAAACAAGCTAGCAATTTAGGAATAGAAACTAAGGAAGAAGAAGTTATAAAAATAGAAATGATACCAGAAGGATTTATGGTAAAGACAACTAATTCTGAATATACTGCTCTAACAATAATATTAGCAACAGGAAATAAGAAAAATAGACCTAAAAATATTGGAATAGAGAAATTTGAAGGAAAAGGTGTAAGTTATTGTGCTATTTGTGATGGCTTTTTATATAGAAATAAAAGTGTATCTGTAGTAGGAAGTGGAGAGTATGCAATATCAGAAACAAATGATTTAATTAATGTTGTAAAAGATGTAACAATTTTAACTAATGGAGAGTTAGCACCAGAATTTAGAGCAGATAATGTAAGAATAGATACTAGAAAAATAAAAGAACTTCAAGGAAATGATAAAGTAGAAGGAGTAGAATTTCAAGACGGAGCAATTTTAAAGACAGAAGGAGTTTTTCTTGCACAAGGTATTGCTGGAAGTACGGATTTTGCAAGAAAATTAGGAATTATTACTAATAAAGATACAATAGTGGTAAATGAAAAAATGGAAACTAATATAAAAGGTTTATACGCTTGTGGAGACTGTACAGGAGGAATATTACAAATATCAAAATCAGTATACGAGGGAACTGTTGCAGGTTTACAAGCCATTAAATATATTAAAAATAAAAAGGGAGGAGAATGAAAAAATGGATGTTTTAAATATAACAAGTGAAAATTATGAACAAAAAGTTTTAAAATCAGATAAACCAGTATTAATAGATTTTTATGCTGACTGGTGTGGCCCATGTAAAATGATGTCACCAATTATCGATGAAATAGCAGAAGAAATGGAAGGACAAGTAACAGTTGGTAAAGTTAATGTAGATGAAAACCAGGATTTAGCAATACAATATCAAGTTATGAGTATTCCAACAATAGTGATTTTAAAAGAAGGAAAAGTAATTAAAACTTTTATTGGAGTTACAGATAAAGAAGAGATAAAAGAGCTTTTGAAATAAAGCTCTTTTATAATATATTTTTCATATCATTTGATAAATCAGCAATAAAATTTAATTTATTTTTTGTAATAGGATGAATAAATTCTACTTTGTAACTATGTAAAGCTTGTCTATCTATTAGACTAGACTTTTGACCGTATAAAGTATCTCCTAAAATAGGATGTCCAATTGCTTGCATATGAACTCTAATTTGATGAGTTCTTCCTGTTTCTAATTTACAATAGACAAGGCTATAATTATTAAATTCTTTCAAGACTTTATAATGAGTGATAGATTTTTTACCATATTTATTTATAGTTCTTTCTATAATACTTCCGCTTTTTCTTGCAATTGGTAAATCTATAGTTCCAATTTTTTCCTTTAATATTCCATCTATAATACATAAATATTCTTTTTTAAATATATTACTAGCCATTTGATTACTAAGTTGTTCTTGTATATACTCACATTTTGCAAAAATAACTAATCCAGAAGTGTTTAAATCTAGCCTATTTATTGGTCTGATTTTTTTATATAAATTGATAGAATCAAAGTAATATTTAACTCCATTTGATAACGAATCTTTATAATGAAATCGAGAAGGATGTATAGGAATCCCAGCAGGCTTATTAAGAATTAACATCCATTCATCTTCGTAAACTATATTTAAATCCATTTTATTTGGAAAAATATTTAAATTTTCTTCATTATAGTTTAAATCTATTTTAATAGTTCCGATTTTATTTATTATACTTCTAGTATCTATTATATCATCATTTAAAAATATTTTTTTCTTTTTTATTAATTTATTTAATAAGCGATTTGAAAAATTAAATTCAGATAATAATAATTCATTTATAGTTTTATTAATATCTTCTTTTCTTATTTTATACATTAATTCCATAATTTTACTCTTCCTTATATATGTATTATATAATAAATTTTAATACTTAACAATATAAATAATTTTTATTGAAAATTTTATAAAATTGATATATACTAACAATGATTTTGAAATAAAACAAGGAGTATGTAATGAGAATTAGATATAAAAAATGGGCAAGACCGGAATTAGAAGCAAGTAATTTTTATGAAGATGAACCAGAAAAATGGAAAGGAAAATGGAAGGAACACTTTGAAGATAGTAGTAAACCTTTAATATTAGAATTAGGATGTGGAAAAGGTCAATTTATTTCTAAAATGGCAGTAGAAAATCAAAATATAAATTATTTAGCAATTGATTTGATAGATGCAATGTTAGGTTTAGCAAAAAGAAATATTGAAAAAGAATATAACAATGTAAAAATTGAACCTAAAAATATTATTTTAACTAGATTTGATATTGAGAGAATAAATTTGATTCTAGATAAACAAGATGAAGTAGAAAAAATATATATAAACTTTTGTAATCCTTGGCCTAAAGGAAAACATAGAAAGAAAAGATTGACTCATAGTAAACAGTTAGAAAAATATAAAGAGTTTTTAAAACCAAATGCAGAAATATGTTTTAAAACGGATGATACTGGATTATTCGAATCAAGTTTAAAATATTTCAAAGAAAGCGGATTTGAAATATTAAAGATAACATATAATTTACATCAAGAACCTATATTTAAGAAAGATATTGAGACAGAGCATGAAAAGATGTTTTCTGAACAAGGAATAAAAATAAAAGCGCTAATTGCAAGATTAAAATAAAATAGAAAGAAGAAAAAATGGACGAAAAAGAAATTGTAAAAAATAAAGATAATAAAGAATTTATATTAAAAGCTGTTAATAAAAATGGTAAATTTTTAGATTTAGCTTCAGACGAATTAAAAAATGATAAAGAGGTAGTAATGCAAGCATTAGAACAAGATCCCGAAAGTTTAGAATTTGCAAGTAATAAATTAAAAGATGATAAAGATGTAATACTTAAAGGAATAAAAGGAGCCCCATGGACTATATGTTATGCTTCAGAAAGACTAAGAGAAAATAAAGAAATTATTATAGAAGCTTGTAAAAATTATGGACAAGCATTATATTATGCAAGTGAAAATCTAAGGGCAGATAAAGAAGTAGTAAAATTGGCTGTAACTAATAAAGGTATTATTATAAAATATGCAAGTGACGAATTAAAAAATGATAAAGAATTAGCAACAATTGCTATTAAACAAAATAAACAGTCATATCTTTTTATATCAGAGAATTTAAAACAAGATGAAGATATAAAAGAATTGCTAAAGTAAGCAGTTTACAAAATTGACAGTATACATAAAGTGTGCTATACTAATAGAAGTAATGTAAAAACAATTACATAAGGTCATGAAAAATATAATAAGTCATAAGGAGGCTATATTATATGAACAAAAAAATTACTAAATTTTATTTTTATGGATTTTTTGGTGAGCATAAACGGTGTTTTTGTATAAATATACGAGATGGTGAAATTATACGTGTTGTTCAGTGTGAGTCTAAAGAAAGACCAAAAGTTATAAAAAATACTGGATATACAATAAAAAATCTAAAACATTGGAAATACATCAAAGAATGCTTAAAAATATGTCTTAGAGATGAAAGGCAAACTTTTCATGAGATTTATAAAAATCTAAGATTAGATAGTAAAGCTTATAAAATTTTTAAAGAACTAATAAAAGAAAGAAAAGAAGAACTAAAAGAAGAGATGGATGAGATTGATGCTTATTCAAAAATATTATTTTATAAATAATTAAAGTTTATAATTTCATGACCAGAATGAGGTCCCTTTTATTAATAGGACCTCATTTTTATATGTAAATAATCTTCCGGCTGTGCCGGTAGTACCGTAGGCTTTAGCTTTGTAGCAAAGCAACTCCCTTCATGATAT
>CANRCM010000015.1 GCA_947629085.1 uncultured Clostridia bacterium | reverse complement strand
CAAAAATAAAAAAATATGTTATTATATAAAAGTACAAATTATATTTGTACAACTATAAATTGTTTAATAAAAATTTTTAAAAATTCTGGCACAATTTTGGCACAATCCAAAAAAATGCGAACCCGCAAACCCAGTAATATCAATAAAACAAATTTTAGGTAAAAATATTATATAAAAAGCCAGAAATTAGCTTAAATACTATAAAAATTAAAGGAGGAATTAGTCATGTCAGGACATAGCAAATGGCATAATATTCAAGCAAAAAAAGGAAAAGCAGATGCAGCAAGAGGAAAAATGTTTACTAAATTGGGTAGAGAATTATTAATTGCAGTAAAAGAAGGTGGACCAGATCCTGCAGGAAATTCAAAATTAAAAAATGTAATAGCAAAATGCAAAGCAGCCAATATGCCAAATGATACGATTAATAATGCTATAAAAAAAGCATCTACAAGTAACGAAAATTATGAAGAAATTACATATGAAGGTTATGGACCAAATGGAGTTGCGGTAATAGTAGAAGCATCAACAGACAATAAAAATAGAACAGCAGCAGACGTGAGACATGTTTTTGATAAAGCTGGTGGTAACTTAGGAACAACAGGTTGTGTATCATATCTTTTTAATAAAAAAGGAATAATTGTAATAGAGAAAGCAAATAGCAAAATGGATGAAGAAGAATTAATGATGCTAGCATTAGAAGCAGGAGCAGAAGATTTTGAAACGTCAGATGAAATATATGAAATAACAACTGAACCATCAGAATTTACTACAGTACGTGAAAAATTAGAAGAAGCAGGATTAGAATTTTTAGAAGCTGAAGTTCAAATGATTCCATCAACAACTATATCTTTAGATGAAAAAGGACAAGAAAAAATGGAACGCTTAATTGAAAGATTAGAAGATTTAGATGATGTTGCAAATATATATCACAATTGGGAACAAGAATAATATAAAATAACACGAATAGATAAAATATGACACAAGGCAGTTTTATCTATTTCTTATATTATTATAAAAGGAGAAAAATTATGAATCAAAAGAAAAAAACAAAAGTATTGTTAATAACAATAATATGTTTATGTATAGTAATTTTGTTAGCAGGAGCGGTATTTACATATTTTTCAACAGATATATTTAAAAGTAATAAAGAGCTTTTTTATAAATATGCAAGTAAAATGCTAGATAATGAAAAAGGTCTTTTCGATAATACATTAAAACAATATTTTCAAAAAAGAAATACAGTCCCATATAATAACCAAAGCGAAATTTCATTTAATATTTCTGATAGTAATAATAGCCAAAATTTCGATAGTGTAAATAATTTTAATATAACTTTTTCTGGACAAATAGATGTTGCAAATTCCAAAGCATATCAAGATATTAGTTTAAACTATTCAGATAATGTAAAATTTCCTATAAAGTATAAACAAGTATCTAATGTTTTTGGTATACAATCGAAATATTTTGGATCAAAATTTATAGCAATAAAATCAGATAACCTAGATAATATGACAGAAGATAATCAAGTAATAGGAGAAGAGGTTAATGATCTCGGAGAAATAATAAAAAATATATCGGAAATAGAAACAAATAATGAACAAACAAGTAATACAGCAGATAAATATAAAGAAGTAATAAATAAAGAATTAAATGAAGAAAACTTTTCAAAAGTTAATGAAGGAAATTTAACAGGATATAAATTAACTTTAGATGGAGAAAAATGTAAAAATATTTTAATTCAACTTTTAGAAACTTTAAAAGGTGACGAAGAAATTTTAGAAAAATTAAATCAATATATTGAAGATTTTAATATAAATTATAGATATATTGATGATATTATAGATTTTATTGAAGAAGCGGACTTTAATGATAAATCTTTAGAGATTACTATTTATAAAGATGGACATTCTGTAAAAAAACTTTCAATAAAAATTGATACAACATTAATTAATATAGAAAAAACATCAGAAAATGATTCACAATCGTTTAATTTTTCAATTATAAATAATAATACCGAAATAATTAATGTTAATGCAACATTTCAAGGATTAAAAAGCATACAAAATGTAAAAGAAAATTATGAAATTAAGTTTAATATAGAATCAATATCATCAAATTATTTAATGTATAATAGTGATCAAGAAACAACAGACAATATTAGAACAGAATATAAATATCAAATAAAAAATGATGTTAATTTTACAGATGTATCAACAATAGAAGATTTTTCAAAAGATAATACCCTTGTTTTAACAGACTATGATTCAGAAGAAATAAATGATTTTATAGGTAAAGTTTTACAAAGAATAGATCAAGTAAATGAAAAACAAATGGAACAGTTAGGACTTGAAAAAGATCAAAATCCTATAATATTATGCATACCTAGCTTAAATATATTTATAAATACTACTAATTTATTATCAAATAACATATTACCAAACTTATCTGAAGAAGAACTAAAGGCATTTAATCAAAAATTTGAAGTATATGAGGGTACAAATCAAAGAGGTCCAACAGTTAAAGGCCTTTTATCTACTATAACTTTAAATAATGATAATAATGATAGTTATAAAATTAAAGAGATTAATTTTGAAGGAGAAGAGTATGAAGCAACTGAGACAAATATAACTTTTATTAAAGAAGATATAGATTTGTCTAAAAATTATAGAATAGAATTTGAAAAAGACGAAAACACGGGAATTATATTTAGAGTAATAATAAATGCAAGATAGTTCTAAAATATAAAATAATTGAATATAATAAATGTAATTAAAGACGGGTAATATGACAAAAAGTCATTATATGCTTGTCTTTTTATTTGATTTATTATAAAGGAGGGAATACAAGAATGACTTATATACATGAAATTTTAAACTATTTTCCTAATAATATATATAATTTGTTAAGAAACGAACTTAACCATGAAGAAATTTATAAAACATTACGAGAGATTCGTTTACGTGTTAATAGAAATATCATATTAAGATTAAGAAATTCAGATATAGAAACCAATTATAAAGTAAGTCAATGTGAAATATTACAAATATTAGAAAGACTTTGTAATAATTCAATATATGCATATAAAAATCAAATATGTAACGGTTTTATAACAATTAAAGGTGGACACAGGGTTGGGATAACTGGAAGTGCAGTGATGGAAGATAAAAAAATTATAAATATAAAATATATAAATAGTTTAAATTTTAGAATAGCTAGAGAAGTAATAGATTGTAGCAATAAAATATTGGGGCAAGTTATTGATGATAAAAATAATACTATTTATAACACACTTATAGTATCTCCTCCGGGAAAAGGAAAAACTACAATATTAAGGGATATTATAAGAAAGATAAGTAATGGTATTACAGAAATAGGATTTAAAGGAAAAACATGTGGTGTAGTAGATGAAAGAGGAGAGATTGCAGCAATATATCATGGAATTCCACAAAATGATATAGGAACAAGGACAGACGTGATAGAAAATATATCGAAGGCAGAAGGAATGAAAATGTTAATCAGGTCAATGGGACCAGAAATAATTGCATGTGATGAAATTGGATCTAAAGAAGATGTAAAAGCAATAGAAAGTGCATTATTATCAGGAGTAAAGGGGATTTTTACAATGCATCGGAAGAACTTTAGAAGATATTAAAAATAATTCAGAAATAAATTATTTAATTGAAAGTAAACAAATTGAGAAAATTATATTTATATAAAGTAAATTTTAGTTCTAAAAATTAATACTATGAATATAATACTAAAAACACATATAAAAATAATTTTTGGAAGGACAAGAAGTAAATATGCAAATAATTAGATACATAATATTATTATTAATTTTAGCAATTTCAAGTATTATTGGAAAAATGTTGTCAAAAAAATATGTACGTAGGTTGGAAGAATTAGAAGAAATGCAAAATGCATTAAATATATTAAAAAACAAAATAAAATTCACATATGAACCAATACCAGAAATTTTTGAAGAAATTAGTAGTACAAGCAATAAAAATATTGGAAATATTTTTAAAAGTGCAAAAATAAAAATGAATAATTCAAATGCAAACATAGCATGGCAAGAATCGATACAAGAATCTACAAATAATTTAACTCAAGAAGATAAAAATGTTTTAATGTCATTATCAAAGTTATTAGGACAAACAGATATAGAAGGACAAATTAGCCAAATTGAAATTACAGAAAAATTTTTAGAAAATCAAATACAGGAGGCTTTAAAAGAAAAACAAAAAAATGAAAAATTATATTTGAAATTAGGAACAATAACAGGATTAGCAATCGTAATTATGCTATGTTAGGTATATAAAATTAAAAATACTTCTTAGAAAGGATAAACTAAAATATGGATATTAATTTATTATTTAAAATAGCTGCAGTTGGTATATTAGTAGCAGTATTACATCAAGTGCTAGTTAGAGCAGGAAGAGAAGATCAAGCGATGATGACAACATTAGCAGGAGTAGTAATTGTTTTAACAATGGTAATCAAAGAAATAAGCGGATTATTTAATACAGTAAGGACAGTATTTAATTTATAAATAATTTAAGGAGAAAGTATGGAAGTTATAAAAATAATAGGAATTGCTTTTGCTGCCTTAATTATAATTATTTTGTTAAAACAATACAGACCAGAATTTACAATTTATGTAAGCTTATTAACAGGTATCATAATTTTATTCTTAGTAATGGACAAATTAACAGGTATTATAAATTTATTACAATCATTAGCTAACAAAACATCTATAAACAGTACATTTTTAACATTATTAATAAAAATAACAGGTATTGCATTTTTATCTGAATTTGCTGTTAGCATTTGTAAAGATTCAGGAGAAGCTGCGATTGCAAATAAAATAGAAATAGGTACAAAAATAATTATTATATCTATGTCAATACCGATAATATCAAGTTTATTAGAAATAATATTAAAATTATTACCATAGAAAAAAGGAAATACAAATGAAAAAAAATTTAATTTTACTTTTAATTATCATATTTTATATAATAATTCCTATAAATTTTAGCTATGCAGATGATAATACTAATAATAATACATTAAAAGAACAAGAAGAGGAATTTAAAATTCAAGATTTTATAAATAATTCTAAAGAATATACAGGAGACTTTTTTGAAGATATAGATATTAAAGAAATGCTAGATAATGCAATTGAAGGCAAAGTAGATAATAGCACAATTTTTAAAAGGATATTAAATTTATTAGGTAAAGAAGTAACAACTAATATAAAAACAATTGTTAGTATTTTAGTTATTATTTTGATACACAGTATTTTAAAGTCTATTAGTGAGAGCTTAGAAAATAGTAATATATCGAAATTAATATATTATGTACAATACATATTAATTGTTACAATTATAATGTCAAATTTTTCAGATATTGTAAAAATAGTTGAAAATACAGCGAGTAATTTAGTTGGATTTATGAATATACTTATACCATTACTTACTACTTTGATGATGTATACAGGAAGCATTACAACTAGTAGTATAATAGAACCTATAATTTTATTTATGGTTAATTTTATAGGAAATATTATACAAAATTTAATAATACCATTTGTTTTAGTATTAACAAGTTTAGTTATTATATCTAAAATATCAGATAAAGTACAAATAGATAAATTATCTAAATTTTTCAAATCTCGGAATAGTATGGTTCTTAGGAATAATTTTGACTATATTTGTTGGAATAGTATCTTTAGAAGGAACTTTATCTAGTAGTGTAGATGGATTAACTGCTAAAACTACAAAAGCAGTTGTTAGTTCTACTATACCTATAGTTGGCAAAATTTTAGGAGATGCTGTAGATACTGTATTAGGATGTGGAATAATATTAAAAAATGCTATTGGAATAGTAGGAGTTATTATAGTTTTAGGTATATGTATTATGCCATTGATAAAATTATCGGTTTTAGCATTATCATATAAATTATTAACAACTGTAATACAGCCTATATCAGATGAAAAAATAGTAGGATTACTAGAACAGATTGGAGATATTTTTAAAATATTTTTAGGTATTTTATGTGCTATGTCAGTTATGCTAATAATTGGGACAAGTTTAGTCTTAAAAATATCAAATAGTAGCATGATGTATAGGTAGGAGAAAAATATGATAGAATTTTTTAGTTCATGGGCAAAATCAATAGGAATAACAATTGTAATAATATCAATCTTTGAAATGATTTTACCTAATAATACTTCAAGAAAATATATAAGAATGATATTAGGAATTTATTTAATATTTAATATTATATCTCCAATAATAAAGAATAAAGAAATGCTAAATTTAAATAATATAAATTTAGAAGAGATAGAAACAACAGCATCAACAGAAGAAGTTGATCAAACTAGTATGAATTCAAGAATAAAAAAACTATACGAACAAGAATTAGAAAAAGATATTACAAAAAAGTTAAAAGAAAAAGGATATTCGGTATCAACATGTAAAGTTACAACACAAATTTCTACTAAAGAAGATGAAGAAACAAAAATAAATAAAATACAAATAAAAGCCAACAAGTCTAATGAAGAAAACAAAAAAACAGAAGAAAATACTGAAAACAAAATAGTAAGTGAAATACAAAAAATAAAAAAAGTAGATACAAAAGTAAATATAGGAGAAAAAGAAGCTACAGATGATAATAAAGAAAAAGAAAATAAGAAAATAACACGGTATAGATATACAAAATATTAAAAAATTTTTAATTGAAGAATATGGGGTGAATGAAAAATGTTTAGAGATAAACTAAAGAAAATAATTAAAACAAATAAAGAAAATAAAGAGGGAAATGATAAAAAAAAGATAGAAAATCTAATTTTCTTTATAATCGTATTAATAGTTACATTAATTATTATTAACACTATTTTAAATGGAAACAAACAAACGACAAAACAGGAAAATACTACAAATACTAAACAATTAGCCTCACGGACAAGAAACAGATAATGTAAATGGCATAGAATCAAGTAGTTCTGACGAATTAGAAAGAAAACTAGAAAATATATTAACTAAAATTGAAGGAGTAGGAAGTGTAAAAGTATGTATTAATTATTCAGAATCTAGTGAAGTAGTAGCAATGTTTAATGAAAATTCAAAAGTTAGTACAACAGAAGAAACAGATACTTCTGGAGGTACAAGAAAAATACAAGAAACTGATTCTCAAAAAGATGTTATTTATAAAGAAGATAATGGAGAAAAAACACCAATTACTCAAAAAGTAATTCAGCCAAAAATTGAGGGTGCAGTTATTGCTGCAAAAGGTGCTAATAATGCAAACACAAAGTCTAGTATAATTCAGGCGGTTGAAGCAGTTACGGGTCTTGCATCACATAAAATACAAGTATTTGAAATGAATTAAAGGAGAGAAAAATCATGAAAAAAATTTTAAAGAAAAATCAAATAATTATTTATGTAATAGCTATTATGCTAATGACAGCAGGATATTTAAATTATACAACTGGGCAAGGATCAGATACTGTACAAACTAGTTTAGATATTGAATCTAAAGATGATAGTAAATTAGCAGATATAGGAGATGCAACTTTAGTTAGTAGTAGTGATGTAGTTGCAGAAGATTTGAATAATACTATTAATACTTCAATAAATACAACCGATTCTAATAGTACAGAAAATAGTAACAATAGTTATAACGTACAAAATTCAACAGAAGTATCAAGTGATACTG
This sequence comes from uncultured Clostridia bacterium, assembly GCA_947629085.1. Lineage (GTDB taxonomy): Bacteria > Bacillota > Clostridia > TANB77 > CAG-508 > CAG-269. The sequence goes on along the minus strand of CANRCM010000015.1, from coordinate 18,247 downwards.
TAAGCAAAGAAGAGTATTTTACTAAATCAAAATTAGAAAGAGATAATATGTATTCTCAAATGATTGAAACATACGAAAAAATATTAAATAGTAATAATTCTTTAGAAAATCAAAAACAAATAGCAACAACAGAGATAACAAAAATTAATGAAATAAAAAATAGTATAATGATTTGTGAAAATTTAATAGAAACAAAAGGATTTGAAAATGTGGTTATATTTGTAAACGGAGAAAGTGTTAGCGTAATTATTAGGGCAGATGAATTAAAACAAGAAGAAGTAGCACAAATTCAAAATATTATTTCTCGAGAACTTAAAGTAAATACTGAAAACATACATATTTCTTCAAAATAAATATATGTTAATATACTAAATAAAAAGAAAAATTTTTTTAAAACTGTTGTAAAAATTATAATTATTGATATAATATAAATGAAAATAACTTTTTTTGGGAGGAATTATGTTAAAAAAAGTAGGAATATTAGCAAATGGTGGAGATGTAGCAGGATTTAATGCAGTAATAAGAGGAATTGTAAAAACCGCTGAAAATCATGATGTTGAATGTTATGGAATATTAGATGGATATAATGGATTATTAAAAAAGGATTTTGAAAAATTAACAACAGATGCAGAAGGAGAAGCTGTAGGAATTTTACCTAAAGGTGGTTCTATAATAGGATCATCAACAAATGCGAATATATTTAATTACAAAATAATAAATGAAGACGGCACTGTAGAATATAAAGATTTATCAGAAAAAGCAATTAGTAATATAAAAGAATTTGGATTTGATTGTATATTTACGTTAGGAGGAGATGGAACTCAAAAATCAGCAAGAGATTTTTCTACAAAAGGAGTTAATATAATTGGAGTTCCAAAAACAATAGATAATGATGTTGCATGTACTGAAATAACCTTTGGATATAATACAGCAGTATCAGTTGCAATGGAAGCAATAGATAGATTGCATACAACAGGAGAAACACATCATAGAATAATGGTATTAGAAGTAATGGGAAGATATGCAGGATGGATAGCTTTAGAAGCTGCAATAGCTGGAGGAGCAGATGTTGCTTTAATACCTGAAATACCATATGATATAAATAGAGTGGCAACTAAAATAGAAAATAGAAAGAAAAGAGGAAAAAGTTTCAGTGTAGTTGTAGTTGCAGAAGGAGCAAAACCTAAAGATGGAGAAATGTTTGTACAAAATGTAAGAGATAATGGAAAAGGAGTAGACAATACAAAATTAGGAGGAGTTGGACAAGTTGTAGCAAAACAATTAGAAGAAATAACAGGTCTAGAAGCTAGAAACACAACATTAGGATATATGCAAAGAGGAGGAACTCCAACAGCCTTTGATAGAGTCTTATCAACTAAATATGGTTCAAAAGCAATGGAATTAGCATTAGAAGGAAAATTTGGAACATTGACAGTTATAAAAGATGGAAAATTAGACAGTGTTTCATTAGAAGATGTAGTAGGAAATAATACAAAAATTGGAGCAGTATCAGGAAATACTGCGGAAAGTAATTTAAGAAAAGTAAAAATGGATGATGACCTAGTAAAAACAGCAAGAAATGTAGGAATAAACTTAGGTGATTAAAAATAGATAGTAATAATATATACTATAAATAATAAAATAATAAAGGGAGGATTAAAAATGGAAAAAGACCAAAAAAAAGAATTAGATACAGAAGAATTAAAAAATGAGGCTTCTAATACTGTTAATGAAGTTAAAAACACAATAAAGAATGTTGATATAAAAAAAGACAGTATAGAAACAAAAGGATTTGTATTAGAAATGTTTAAAGATCCATTAAAAACATTAAAAGACATAGTTGAAGACAAAAAAGGTAAATATTTTAAATATGCAATTATAATTATAGCAATATGGGCAGTAGCAAAATTAATTTCTAAATGCTTCTTACTTGGATCTTATTGGAGACTATATAATATAGGAGAAAATATATTATCAATAATATTAACAACAATATCACCAATAATTGCAGTATTAGTTATGTCTTTAATTGTTTTTCTAATGAATAAAAACAATAAAAAACCTTTAACAGTTATTATATCAGCAATAACAACAGCTAATATACCAACAGTAATATCAGCCATAGTATCACTATTAACAATTGTTAGTACATCTGCATATATATTAACAGAACCTTTTTCAAAATTATGTTTTATTATTTCAACAGTACTAACTTATTTTACAATAAAGAATATATTTAATGAGGAAAAAAATTCAAATTTTATAAAGAAATTTGTAATAATAGAAGCAATATATTCCATAGCATACATAGTGCTTTCTTTATTAAAAATATATATTTAATAAATTATTATAATAAAGTAAGAACAAAAAAGCTATTTACATTTTATTATGTAGATAGCTTTTTAATATAAAAAATAATCTAAAAGTATTGAAATAGCATAAAATAGATGATATAATTGCACAAAGTAAGTCTTTATGTAACTTTAATAACAACTATTGTTGTATAAAGGAGGAAACAAATGAGTAAACGTAACATTATTGCTATTGTTGGATGTAACTGGGGTGATGAAGGAAAAGGTAGAGCTGCTTTCTTTGAATCACAAGATGCATCAATAATAATAAGATCCACAGGAGGAAATAATGCAGGTCATACTATTGTTCATAAAGGTAAAAAATATGCATTACATTTAATTCCTGGAGGAATTATTCATCAAAATAAACTAAATCTTTTATGTCCTGGTGTTGTTATAGACACAGATGTCCTAATAGAGGAGATAAAAATGCTTAATGAATCAGGAATAAACATCTCTCCTGAAAAACTTATTATTTCAGGTAGAGCACACCTTATTATGCCTTATCATAAAGATCTCGATAGACTATATGAACATTTTAAGGAAAATAAGGTTGGTACAACCGGTAGAGGAATAGGACCTTCTTATAGCGATAAAGTAAATCGTACAGGAATAAGAATGTATGATCTTTTGCTTTCTGAAGAGGAATTAAGAGATAAAATAGCTATAGCTATTAAACCTCATAATATCTTATTTCAAAATACTGGTTATGAGTCTTGTATTGCCTATGCAGATAAGTTAGCAAAAAAGCTCAAACGAAATGGTCAATTCTTAAAAAATTTCATAGGAAATACAGATGTACTAATACGTAAAGCTATAGAGGAAGAAAAAAAGATTGTAATTGAAGGTGCTCAAGCATTTAGACTAGATATTGATCATGGAGATTATCCTATGGTTACAAGTTCTTCTCCTAATGCGTCAGGTACACTTTCTGGTGCAGGTATTGGACCTAAATATATTTCTAAAGTTATTGGTGTAACAAAAGCATACTGTTCTAAAGTAGGAAACGGAGATCAATTTTTTACAGAGGAGTATGGTGAAGAGGGAAATATAATACGAGAGTTTGGCCATGAATATGGAACTACAACAGGACGTCCAAGACGATGTGGATGGTTTGATTGCCCAAATATCAGAAGTGCCAGGACTACTATGGGATTAGATGTATTATGTATCAATCATATTGACACTATAGGCAAAATTGGTAATGAACTTGGTTATATAAAAGTATGCTATGCATATGAATATAACGGAGAAAAAATCAATTATATTCCTGATGATACTGAAATAACAAAACAAAGACCAAAACCAATATACCAGATATTCAGGGGCGGTTGGGAAATCCCAAAAGATTGCAAAATTTATGAAGATCTTCCACAAAAGGCTAGAGAATTTATAGAATTTATTGAGCAACAAACGAAAATACATGTACAGTATATTGGACTTGGAGCCGACATAAAAGATACAATTGTAAAATAAAAAATGTTACAAAAACTTACTTTAGTTTTATTAAGGCGGATGTTTTATTCGCCTTAAAACTATTTTAAGCATGATAAAATTTATAAAATAAAAATTAAGCGATGAAGTAATAATAATTATTATATTTTACAAAAATTATTATTATTAACTAGACAAATATTAAAAAAAAGTATATAATACTATAAAATATGTTAAAAACTATGAAAAAGAGAGTATACTTAAAACTAATTTAAAGAGAATAGAAGTTAAAGCTGGGAGCTTCTAAAATTAAGATAAGTAGAAGGTAACTTTGGAGTTAATAATCTGAAAATAAACTTAAGATTATTCGTAAGATTGCGTTAAAATCGAATAAGATATTATTAAGTAATTAATAATAATTAAGGTGGTACCGTGGGATAAATTCGCCCTTATGTTATAAGCATAAAGGTGAGTTTTTTGCTACTTATATAAAAAATAAATATTAATATAAATAAAATTAAAGGAGGAAATTATATGTTAAATGAAAAATTTAATCCAAAAGACTTTGAAGATAAACTATACAAAGAATGGGAAGAAAAAGGCTATTTTAAACCTAGTATGGACGATAAAAAAGAGCCATATTGTATAATGATGCCACCACCAAATGTAACAGGAAAATTGCATATGGGTCATGCTCTAGATGATACAATTCAAGATATATTAATACGTTTTAAAAGAATGCAAGGATATGATGTATTATGGCTTCCAGGAAGTGATCATTCAGCAATATCTACAGAAATGAAAGTGGTTCAAAAATTAAGAGAAGAAGGAAAAACAAAACAAGAAATAGGAAGAGAAAAATTCTTAGAAGAAACATGGAATTGGACACATAAATATGGTGGAATAATTCAAAAACAACAAAGAACTTTAGGATGTTCATGTGATTGGTCTAGAAATAGATTTACAATGGATGAAGGAATGAGTGAAGCTGTATTAGAACAATTTGTTAAATTATATGAAAAAGGCCTAATATATAAAGGAACAAGAATGGTAAATTATTGTCCAAGTTGTAAAACATCAATTTCGGATGCTGAAGTAGAATACCATGAAGAAGCATCACATTTATGGCATATTAGATATGAAATAGTAGGAGAAAAAGGGAAATATATAGAAGTTGCAACAACAAGGCCAGAAACCATGCTTGGTGATACAGCAGTTGCAGTCCATCCAGATGATGAAAGATATAAACAAATAGTAGGTAAAAAATGTATACTTCCACTAATGAATAAAGAAATTCCAATTATTGCAGATGAATTTGTAGAAAAAGATTTTGGTACAGGATGTGTTAAAATTACTCCAGCACATGATATGAATGATTATCAAGCAGGTTTAAGACATAATTTAGAAATAATAGAAGTGTTTGATGAAGATTATAAAATGGGAGATTTATTACCAGAATTAAAAGGCATGGAATTAATAGACGCTCGTAAGAAAATAGTTGATATGTTAAAAGAATCAGGAAATCTAGTAAATACAGAAGATTATGTGCATAATGTTGCAAAGTGTGAAAGATGTAAATCAACAATAGAACCCAAAATTTCAATGCAATGGTTTGTTTCCATGAAAGATTTAGCCAAAAGAGCATCTGATGCAGTAAAAGAAGGTAAAACTACTTTTGTTCCAAAAAGATATGAAAAACAATATTTCAATTGGTTAGATAATATTCAAGATTGGTGCATATCAAGGCAATTATGGTGGGGACATAGAATTCCAGCATATTATTGTGATGAATGCGGAGCTATAAATGTAGCAAAACAAAAGCCAGAAAAATGTGAAAAATGTGGAAGTATACACATACACCAAGATGAAGATACATTAGATACATGGTTTAGTTCAGCTTTATGGCCATTTTCTACACTTGGTTGGCCAAATAAAGATAATGAAGATTATAAAAGATTTTATCCTACTAATGTATTAGTTACAGGATTCGATATCATAACGTTCTGGGTATCAAGGATGATGACACAAGGATTAGAATTTACAGATAAAGAACCATTTAAAGATGTTTTAATACATGGGATAATAAGAGACAGTCAAGGAAGAAAAATGTCAAAAACACTAGGAAATGGTATAGATCCATTAGATGTAATTAAGAAATATGGAGCAGATTCTTTAAGATTTTCAGTAATTTCTGGAACAACAATGGGAAATGATATTAAATACATGCCAGAAAAATTAGAACAAGCATCAAATTTTGCAAATAAAATATGGAATGCTGCTAAGTTTATAATCAATGCAAATAAGAGTGTAAAAGAAGAAGATATTAAAAAATATCGTCATAAGATATATGATCATGAAACTCAAACATACAATGCAGAATATATTTCTATTGAAGATAAATGGATATTAAATAAAATAGATAAATTAGTAGATGAAGTAACTAAAAATATGGAAAATTATGAATTAGGAATAGCATTAGATAAGATATATAACTTCATTTGGAATGAATTCTGCGATTGGTATATAGAAATGGTCAAACCAAGATTATATGGTGAAGATTATGAAACAAAAGTTATAGCATGTGATATTTTAAACCATGTATTAGAGACAGCATTAAAATTATTACATCCATATATGCCATTTATAACATCTGAAGTATATGCGAATTTGATTCAATATAGTACTCATGACTTAATGGTTTCTAGTTGGCCAAAAACAAGAGAAAATTTTGCTTTCGAAAAAGAAGAAGAAACAATAGAAAAATTAAAAGAAATTATAGTTGAAATTAGAAATATAAGAAATGCTAAAAATATTCATCCAAGTAAAAAGTCAAAATTAATTTTTACAACAGAAAAATATGAAAAAGAACTATATGACTTAGAAAAAATAATATTAAAATTAGGATTTGGAAGCTCAATAAAAATACAAAAAAGTAAAGAAGGAATACCAAATGATTCTATTCAAATTATTAAAGATAATATAGAATTATATATACCATTAGAAGGGCTTGTAAATCTAGAAGAAGAAAGAAAAAGATTAGAAACAGAAAAAGAAAGATTAGAATCAGAAGTTGCAAGATGTGAAAAGATGTTATCTAATCCAGGATTTATAAATAAAGCACCTGAATCTAAAGTAAATGAAGAAAAAGAAAAATTAGCTAAATATAAGCATATGCTTGAAAAGATTTTAGAAAATTTACAATAAAAATAAAATAATAAATATAGTAAAATTACTTGCTAAATTTTAACTAATATTGTAGAATAAAAAGGTAAAACAAAAGTAAAAGAAGGTATGAGAATGCAAAAAATAGCACAAGCTATAACTCTTGCTACTCTAGAGAGAGAGAGAGAGAGAGAGAGAGAGAGCTATAATTTAGTAAGAGGAATAAAAAATATAAATAAAGACAAGACTAAAGCCTATAAAAAGTAAAAAAGAAATAGGCTTAGTCTTGCCTTTTTGCGTTTAAGCATTTTACATACCAAAAGTAAATGGAGGAAATAAGAAGAATGAAAAAAGGAATGAAAGGAATAACATTAATAGCATTAGTAATAACGATAATAGTGTTATTAATATTATCAGGAATAACGATAACAACTTTAACAGGAGATAACGGATTATTACAAAAAACAGAAAAAGCAAAAAATGAGACGCTAAAAGTAGAAGGAAAAGAAAAAATAGAAGTAGAAGTATTAGGAAGTTATAATAGAGCAGGAAATATAGAAATAGATACTTTAAATAAAAATCTTGGAAATATAAAAGAATTAAAAATATTGAACGATAATAATGAAATAGAGGATTTACCAGTAAAGTTAGAATTAAATGGATACGAATATTTAATAAAAAGTGACGGAACAGTGATAATTGGCGGAGTAGACGCAGAGTATATAAAAAATAATGCAGAGAAATATTATGGTAGTTATATAACAAATTATGATTGCCCAAATAATCAAAGTATAATAAATACAAATGATCAATTAGGAAAGTGGCAAATATTTTTAGCAGATGAAAATAGTATATATTTAATACCAAGCAATCATATTGATATAGAGTATGGAATTAATTTTTCAAGTATATTAGAAAAATATCCAGCAAGTAAGGATAATACAGTAATACCAGAATTATTATCGAAATTTGATAATTATACTAGAGAAACTTATCATAAATGGATGAATATTCCAGATAATCAAATTAAGGGATATTCAGGAGAAAAATCAGTTGCTATTATGATAGATATAGATTTATGGAAAGGATATAATAACTCAACTTATTGTAAATATGCTATAGGGGGTCCAACAATAGAAATGTTTTGTGAATCATATAATAAAACACATACGGATAGAATAACACCAAAACTTTATCCTTTAGGCTATAAAATACAAAAAAATGAGGATGAAGAAAGTTTAGATAATGCAAATGTTTCGGGATTAGCAACAAACCCCACAATAGATGATATGTATTTTAATAAAAAAGGAAAATACTATTATTATTTAGCATCTTCATCTGGTGATACAGGTCATAAATATATTTTAAATGTAGGATATTCAGCTAATGGTAATATAAGGGCAAATTCAAATTATACAATTTATTTTAAACCAATAGTATGCTTAAAATCGAATGTTCATCTTATAGAGAATACAGATGATGAAAATAACATAACATATTCATTAGAGCTAGATTAATAAATTAAAAATAATGCTTAGAAGTAATAAAATTTCTAAGCATTATTTTTATATTTATAATTGTTTTTTGTTTTGTCGAAAACTTCTAAATAATCGACAAAACTTCTTAAATTTTACTCTTGGAAAATAATGGAAAAAGAACTATAATACATAAAGAAGAAAACAAAGGAGGGAAAAGATGGAATCTAAATTTTATGATGAGGACAAGCTTATAATATTTAAAATAACAGATGAAATTGATGATCATAGTGTACAAATGATAAGGAGGAAAATTGATTATGAAATTCAAAGATATATGCCTAAAAAAATTGTATTTGATTTTAATAATGTTTCTTTTATGGATAGTGCCGGAATAGGATTAATAATTGGAAGATATAAACTTGCTAAAATATTAGGAGCTAAATTAGAATTAAGTAACTTAACAGGAAGTGTAAAGAAAATATTTGAAATGAGTGGTGTTTTAAGATTAATACCAGTTACAGAAAATTAATAGAGAAAGGATTTAAACAATGAAAGAAAATTTTACAAACGAAATGAAAATAGAATTTATTAGTAAATCTTCAAATGAAGCATTTGCAAGAATTGCAGTAGCAGCATTTGCTTCTCAATTAGATCCTACAATTGAAGAATTAGCAGATATAAAAACAGCTGTATCAGAAGCTGTTACAAATTGTATTATTCATGGATATGATAAAAAACAAGGAATAGTAAAAATAGTATCAAAATTAAAAGAAAATGAAATACTAATAGAAATTTCTGATAAAGGAAAGGGAATAAAAAATATAGAAGAAGCTAAAGAACCTTTATATACAACGAAACCTAATTTAGAAAGATCAGGCATGGGATTTACAATAATGGAAAGTTTTATGGATAAAATGGAAATTGAATCAATAGTAGGATTAGGTACTAAAATTACAATGTCAAAAACAATTAAACCAAAATTAGAAAATGAAGATGAAGATTTTAAAATGATTTTAAAAGACTAAAGATAAAAAGAAAAGTGGGGGTATTATGTACGAAAATGATATAGAAGCAATAAAAAAAGCCCAAAAAGGAGATAAAGAAGAATTAGAAAAATTAATTAAAAATAATAATCGGATTAATATGGAGTATAGCTAAAAGATTTAGTGGAAGAGGATATGAATTGGATGATTTATATCAAATTGGATGTATAGGCTTTATAAAATCAATAAAAAGATTTAATACAGATTTTGAAGTTAAATTGTCTACATATGCTGTTCCATATATGATAGGAGAAATAAAAAGATACATAAGAGATGATGGGCCGATTAAAGTTAGTAGAAGTATAAAAGAATTAGGAGTAAAAATAAAGGAATTAGAAAAAGAATATGTATGTAAAAAAGGAAAAGAAATTACTGATGAAGAATTAGAAAAAGAATTAAAAGTATCAAGAGAAGATATAATTTTAGCAAAGGAAGCAGGAAATAATATAGAATCAATAGAAAATGCAAGCTACACAAATACAAAAGACGGTAATAGTATAAGTTTAATAGAAAAAATTTCAACTGGTAAAAATGAGGAAGAATTATTAACTAATAAATTAGTAATAAATGAATTGATAAATGCTTTGGATAAAAGAGATAAAGAATTAATAATGCTACGTTTTTTTAAAGAGAAAACTCAAAGTCAGGTTGCGAAAATTTTAGGTATAACACAAGTACAAGTTTCAAGAATAGAGCGAAAAATATTGCATAACATGAAATTAAAATTAAGCTCATAGCATATATTTGATAGATAAAGGATGATTAATATGAAAAAATTTTGGTTATATTTTTCTCTTTCAATTTTTGTTTGTTTTATTTTACCAGCATTACTAACAAAAATAGAAGTAAAAACTTATTCTGAAAATGATAATATTTTAGAAAAACAAGACTATATTCAAAATGAGGAAAATAGTAGTAATAAAAATGAATACGATTATCAAAAATATGGAACAATAAAGTTATTACATAAAAATACAGGAGAAGTTGAAGAAGTTGCTTTAGATACATATTTATGCAATGTAGTTTCAGCAGAGATGCCAGCTGATTATGAAATAGAAGCTTTAAAAGCCCAAAGTGTAGTTGCAAGAACATATACTATATATAAAGCACAAAATCCCAAACATGAAAATGCAGATATATGTGACGATTCAACATGTTGTCAAGCTTGGGTAACAAAAGAAACAAGATTAAGTAGATGGGAAGAATCAAAAAGAGAGAGTAATTGGCAAAAGATAGAAAATGTAGTAAATCAAACATCAGGGAAAATAATTACATATGATGGAAAACCAATAAATGCATTTTTTCATGCAAATAGTGGAGGGACAACAGAACTTCCAGTTAATGTTTGGGGAGGATCAAATTTACCATATTTACAAATAGTAGAAACTGCAGGAGAAGAAGGATATACACAATATAGTTCAGAGGTTATTTTAAGTAAAGATGAATTAATTGAAAAATTAAAGGAAAAATATTCAGATATACAAATTAATTTTGAAAATAGTGAAGATATAAAAATATTAGAATATACAGATAGTAATAGAGTAAAAACAGTCAAATTTGGAAATCATGAGATTTCAGGAGTAGAAACAAGAACTTTGTTGGGACTGAAATCAACAAATTTTGAAATTATAAGACAAGATGAAAATATAAAATTTTCAGTAAAAGGATATGGCCATGGAGTTGGAATGAGTCAAACAGGAGCAGATATGATGGCAAAACAAGGAAGTAGTTATGAAGATATTATAAAACATTTTTATACTGGAATAGAAATAAAAAATATAAATGAAATATAACGTATAATCTTCTAGAAAAAGGAAATACTTTTATTAACAAAGTATTTAAGGAGGATTATATGAGAAGAGAAGTTAGAAGACATGAAAAAGATGTAAATGATAAAATAATTATGTATTCTATTATAGGAGGATTAGCTATAATTGTTATATTAACAGGATTATTAATATACAGTAAAAGTCTTAGTAATGATGTGAAGCAAGGAACTCTTAACTTAGAAGAAATGGCAAATATTGCTGGTAATGATATTGGAAATACAGAAAGTGCAAGTACAGAGATGGGAAAATCTGTTGATGAATCAAAAAACGAAATAGATAATACAACTAATTCTATAAACAGCAATACCCAATCATCAAATAGTATTAACAATACTTCTGTAAACCAAACAAAAAATAATACAACTACAAACAAAACTAAAAGTAGTGCAACACGAACAACAAATTCAAAAGTTAATGAAGAAGTAAAAAAAGAATTAAGTTTTAGTATGCCAGTAGATGGAGAAATATCCAAAGAATATGCAAAAGATAATTTAGTATATTCTGAAACTTTAAAAGAATGGGTTACACATATGGGAATTGATATAAAAGCAGAAAAAACCACTGTTGTAAAAGCTGCTGAAAGTGGGACTGTAAAATCAATAAAAAATGATCCAAGATATGGATTAACTATAGTTATAGATCATGGAGATGGATATCAAACAGTATATGCAAATCTTTTAACATCTGAATTTGTAGTAGAAGGCGAAAAAGTAGAGAAGGGACAAAGCATTGGAACCGTGGGAAATACTGCAGTTTTCGAAGTGGCAGATGAACCTCATCTACATTTTTCAATATTAAAAGATTCTATACCAGTAGATCCTAATGCATATTTAAAATAGTAAGTAAGTATCGAACTTTATAATAAAATTTTATTATAAAGTTCGATATTTTGTAATTTAATATAAACTATATAATAAAAATTTATATTATAAAGTAGATTATAATTAAAATTTTGTTAAATAATATAAAAAAGTTTATTAAATACAAAAAAATGTTTGACATTCTTTTGTTTGTATGATATTATATACTCAAATAAAAAATAGGAGTGAAGAAATATGCCAAGAAAAAGACCAGAATTAAATAAAAGAGAAAAAGCAATATTAAGATTTATTGAAAAACAAATTATGACACAAGGATATCCACCATCAGTAAGAGAAATAGGAAAAGCAGTTGGTTTAAGTTCAACTGCAACAGTTCATGGATATTTATCTAAATTAGATGAAAAAGGATACATAAAAAAACAAGATAAAAAGGGTAGAACTTTAAGATTATTAAAAGGAGGTTCTGGAGAACCAAAGAAAACATCAAGTAAAGATTTCTATACGCAAAAAGAACTAGTAGAAGTTCCTATTGTAGGAAGAATAACAGCAGGAGAGCCAATCTTAGCTGTAGAAAATATAACAGATACTTTTCCAATACCAGTAGATTTTGTTGGAAATTCAGAGAGTTTTATGCTTACGGTCAGAGGAGAAAGTATGATTGAAGCTGGAATCTTAGATGGTGATTACATATTAATAAAAAGACAAAACACAGCTAATAATGGGGAAATAGTAGTAGCTTTAATAGGAGATGAAGCAACAGTAAAAACATTCTATAAGGAAAAAGATCATATAAGATTACAACCAGAAAATAGTACAATGGATCCAATAATTGTTCCAACTTGTGAAATTTTAGGTAAAGTAGCAGGAGTATTTAGAAAAATGTAATTAAGTACAACTTTACACAAAATTCACAAAAAAACTCTTGACAAAAAAGCACCATATTAAATAAAATATATGGTGCTTTATAATTTGTAATAAATTAGGAGGAGAAATGATAAAGATATTAAAAAATTTAAGAAAATCGTTTTGGCAAGTTTTAATAATTGTTGTTTTATTATGTGTGCAGGCAGCGACAGACTTAAAATTGCCAGATTATACATCAAAAATAGTTAATGTAGGAATACAATTAGGAGGAATAGATACAGCAACTCCTAAAATCATATCTAAAAAAGATATGGATTTAATTTTGATGTTTACAGATAAAGATGATGAAATTTTAGATAATTATACTTTAGTAGTAGATTCATTAACTAAACGTGAAGAAAAAATCATAAAACAATATTTAGGTAATGAATATAATTTAAAAGAAAATAGTATTTATGTTTTAAATGATGTAGATGAAAATAAGATAGATGAACTTTCAAATATTTTATCAATCCCACTTATGGAAATTAGTACTATTAAAAATGAAGAAATAGCTAATAAAATAAAAGAAAAACTAATGGAACAAATTCCTGAAACTCAAAAAATATACATAGAAAATATGAATTTATTAGAGATAATACAAAATATGCCAGAAGAACAAATAAATGAAGTTGTAAAACAATTTTCAGAACAAATAAATAATATGGTAGATTCAATAAGACAGCAAGCAGCAATATCATCAGTAAAACAAATGTATCAAGAGTTAGGAGTAGATACTAATAAGCTTCAAAACAATTATATTTTAATTACAGGACTTGAAATGTTAGCAATATCACTTATAAGTATGTTTTCAGCCATATTTGTAATGCTTCTATCATCAAAAGTTGGAGCTAAACTTGGAAAAACATTAAGAGAAAAAGTATTTAAAAAAGTGTTACAGTTTTCTCATGAAGAATTAAATAAATTTTCAACTGCTTCTTTAATTACACGTAGTACAAATGATGTTCAACAAATTCAAATGTTAATGAGTATGCTGTTTAGAGTAGTAGTATATGCCCCTATTATAGGAATAGGTGGTTTTATAAAAGTATTAACAAATACAGATAATTCAATGGCATGGATTATTGGTGTTGCTATACTTGCAATATTATTTATAGTAGGAACATTATTTATAATAACCATTCCAAAATTCAAAAAATTACAAACATTAACAGATAAGCTAAACTTAGTATCAAGAGAAATCTTAACAGGATTACATGTTATTAGAGCATTTAATAAGGAAAAAAGTGAAGAAAATAGATTTAAAGATGCAAATACAGAATTAATGAAAACTAATATATTTGTAAATAGATCTATGTCAATGATGATGCCTCTTTTAATGTTTATTATGAATTCTATGGCTATATTAGTAATTTGGGTAGGAGGACATAATGTTGATGAAGGTTTATTGCAAGTTGGTGATATGATGGCATTTATCCAATATATGATGCAAATTGTAATGTCATTTTTAATGATATCTATAATTTCAATCATGTTGCCAAGAGCCACTGTTTCAGCAAACAGAATTAATGAGGTGTTGGAAACAAAAGTCAAAATAAGAGATAAAGAAAAGACCAAAAAATTTGATAAAACAAAAAAAGGTTTGGTAGAATTCAAAAATGTATCTTTTAGATATCCAGATGCAGACACAGAATTATTAGAGGATATTAATTTTACAGCAAGACCAGGTAAAACAACAGCAATTATAGGAAGTACGGGAAGTGGTAAATCTACTATTGTAAACCTTATACCTAGATTTTACGATGTAACAGGAGGAGAGCTATTAATTGATGGTGTAAATGTAAAAGATGTATCACAAAAAGATTTAAGAGATATAATTGGATTTGTACCACAAAAAGGAGTATTATTTTCAGGAACAATAGAATCTAATATTAAATATTCAGACGAGAATATGTCTGATAAAAAAATGAAAGAAGCTGCGGAAATTGCTCAATCAACAGAATTTATTGAAGTAAAAGATAAAAAATATAAAAGCGAAATATCACAGGGCGGTTCAAATGTTTCAGGAGGACAAAAGCAACGTTTATCAATAGCAAGAGCAATAGCAAAAGACCCGGAAATATTTGTATTTGATGATAGTTTTTCAGCTTTAGATTTTAAAACAGATTCAAAATTAAGAGAAGAATTATCAAAGATAACAAAAAATAAAACAGTAATAATTGTAGCACAAAGAATTAATACAATATTAAAAGCTGATCAAATAATAGTTATAGAAGAAGGAAAGGTAGTAGGAATAGGAACTCACGAAGAATTATTAGAAACAAATGAAATATATAAACAAATTGCATTTTCACAATTATCAAACGAAGAATTGTCTAAAAATTTAAATAAAAAGAGAAAGGAGGAATAATATATGCCAAGACCAGGAAGACTGGGATCAAATCTAGATAAACCAAAAAATATTACTCAAACAACAAAAAAAATAATTAGCAAATATTTATATAAATATAAAATAGGTCTTATAGTAGTATTTTTATTTGCAATAGGAAGTACTATTTTTACAATAATTGGACCTAAAATATTAGGAAATGCAACAACAGAAATCTTTAATGGATTGATAGGAAAATTATCTGGTGGTGAAGGAATTAATTTTGGTAAAATTGGAGAAATTTTATTAGCATTACTTGCTTTGTATATAGTTAGTGCTATATTTTCCTTCGTTCAAGGATTTACTATGACAGGAATAGCTCAAAAAGTAACATATAATTTAAGAGAAGATATATCTAAGAAAATTAATAGATTACCTATGAAATATTTTGATACAAAAACAAATGGAGAAGTTTTGTCTATAATAACAAATGACGTTGATACATTGAATATGAATTTAAATCAAAGTATTACTCAAATTATAACATCAATTTGTACAATAATAGGTATAGTAGTAATGATGTTAACTATAAATTTGGAAATGACTTTAATATCACTTATAATTTTACCGATATTAGGATTTATAGTAAAAAAAATATTAAAAAAATCACAAAAATATTTTAAAACACAACAAGATTATTTGGGGCATGTAAATGGCCAAGTTGAAGAGATATATAGTGGATTAAATATAGTAAAAGTATTTAATGGCGAAGAAAAAACGACAAAAGAATTTACAAAATCCAATGAAAAATTATATAGTTCTGCTTGGAAATCACAATTTTTATCAGGGTTAATACATCCTATAATAAGATTTGTTGGCAATATAGGTTATGTTGCAGTAGCCGTAATTGGTGGATATCTTGCAGTACAAGGTAAAATTACTGTTGGAAATATTCAAAGTTTTATCCAATATAATAGACAATTTGTGCAACCAATAGAACAAGTTTCACAAGTATCTGGTATGTTACAAGCTATGCTTGCAGCTGCAGAAAGAGTATTTGAATTTTTAGAACAACCTGAAGAGGAAGAAACTGAAAAAAATCATATTGATATTTCAAAATTAAAAGGAAATTTTGAATTTAAAAATGTTCAATTTGGATATAAAAAGGATAAGATAATAATAAATAATTTTAATTCTAAAGTAGAAGAAGGACAAAAAATAGCCATAGTTGGTCCAACAGGAGCTGGAAAAACAACTATTGTAAAACTATTAATGAGGTTTTATGATGTTAATTCAGGAGAAATATTAATAGATGGACATAATATAAAAGATTTTAAACGTGGAGAACTTAGAAAATTATTTGGAATGGTATTACAAGACACATGGTTATTTGGCGGAACAGTTAAAGAAAATATAAAATATGGAAAAGAAGAAGCAACTGACGATGAAGTAATTAGAGCAGCAAAAGCTGCACATGTACATCATTTTATTAAAACATTACCAAAAGGATATAACTCTCTATTAAATGAAGAATCTAGTAATGTTTCAGCAGGACAAAAACAATTACTTACAATTGCAAGAGTTATTCTTACAAATCCTAAAATATTAATTTTAGATGAAGCTACAAGTTCAATAGATACAAGAACAGAAATAGAAATTCAAAAAGCAATGGATAATTTAATGAAAGGTAGAACAAGTTTTATCATTGCACATAGACTATCAACTATAAAAAATGCAGATTTAATTTTAGTTATGAATCATGGTGATATTATAGAACAAGGAACTCATGAAGAATTATTAAATAAAAAAGGATTTTATTCAAATTTATATAATTCTCAATTTGAAGATTGTAATGATGAAATATAATTTTAAAAGAGCATTCAACATAAAAGAATGCTCTTTTTATAATTAACCTATATTTTATTTTAATCTCTTCTTTTTCCAAAAATAGAAAGAATTCGAAGAAATATATTAACAAAATCTAAATATAATTGCATAGCACAATAAATATGAATTTTTTCTTGATCAATATAGGAATCTGTTTGTAATAATTTAATTTTGTTAATGTCATAAATAGTAATACCACAAAATAATGCTAAAATAAGCCAATCTAGAACAATATCAAACATTGGATTTTTTAATAAAAATAAGTTTATTAAACTTAGAACAATTCCTGAAATTAAAAATACCGTAATATAAGGACTCCATGAACTTAAATCTGCATTTGTTTTATATCCAATAAATGATAGTACGGCAAATACTAATGCTGATATTGCAAATAAATAAATAATTGAATTTAATTCATATAAAGCAAATATTGTAGATAAAGTTACACCATTTATCATTGAGTATACAAAGTATAGAATTCCAACAACAATAGGGGGAAGCTTTCTAAATAAAAAGCTAAATAATAAAACTGCTACTAATTCTATAATTAATAGAGCACTAAAATAACCATTTGAAATAATATTTACAAACAACCCTGAGGAATAAGTATACCATGCAATAATTGCTGACCCTAAAATCCCTAAAAACATCCAAAAGAAAGTTTTTCCAAATAATTTATTTTCTGTAATTACTTCATTTTCCATTTTATTCTCCTTTCAAAAATATTATAGATTAATTATATGAATAATATTCTAAAAAATCAATAGAAATATAAATAAATTTAATCAAATAAATTTGCTAAATATAATATAAAATATTAAAAAATTACTTGCCAAATTCTAACTAATAGTATAAAATAAAAAAGTAAAAACAAAAGTAAAAAGAAGGTATGAGAATGCAAAAAATAGCACAAGCTATAACTCTTGATGCTCTAGAGAGAGAGAGAGAGAGAGAGAGAGAGAGAGAGCTATAATTTAGTAAGAGGAATAAAAAATATAAATAAAGACAAG
>CANRCM010000014.1 GCA_947629085.1 uncultured Clostridia bacterium | reverse complement strand
TATTATGAAGGGAGTTTTGTCTATTACAAAGCTAAAGCCTTCTTTACTACCGGCATAGCCGGAAGTATATATACAATTAAAATATGGCTGATTGCTAAAAATAACAATCAGCCGTATTTTTATTGTTTTATAAATGCATTACTCTTTGTTTTATTTCCTTTGTTTTTCCTGTATTCCAGAAATTTTCTCCTAAGTAACCACAAGTTCTTCTAACAACTGTAAGTTTTTTATGGTCTTTATTACCACAATTTGGGCATTCCCATTCATTATCTTTATTTATTATGATTTCTCCATCATAACCACATTCATGACAGTAATCAGATTTTGTATTAAATTCAGCATATTGAATATTATCATATATAAATTTAACAACTGATTCAAGTGCTTCTATATTTTTACTCATATTAGGTATTTCAATATAAGAAATACATCCTCCTGTTGAAATAGCTTGGAATTCACTTTCAAAAGATAATTTGTCGAATGCATCAATTTTTTCTCTAACATCTACATGATATGAGTTTGTATAATATCCTTTATCTGTTATATCTTTTATTGTACCAAATCTTTTTTTATCTATCCTTGCAAATCTATAACATAAACTTTCTGCTGGAGTTCCATATAATGCAAATCCTAAGTTTGTCTCTTTTTTCCATTTTAATACTTTATCTTTCATATATTTCATAACTTTTATTGCAAATTCGTGACCTTCTTCAGTAGTATGAGATACACCTTTTACTAATTTTGTTAATTCATAAACTCCAATATATCCAAGTGAAAGTGTTGAATATCCTCCGAAAAGTAATTTATCTATAGGTTCTCCTTTTTTCAAACGAGCTATTGCACCATATTGCCAGTGAATTGGACTTATATCTGATTTAGTTCCAAGTAATGCATAATGTCTACACATTAAAGCTTCTTTACAAAGTTCTAATCTTTCATCAAATAATTTCCAGAATTTTTCTTCATCACCATCAGCTATAATTCCTATTTGTGGTAAGTTTATACTTACTACACCTTGATTAAATCTTCCTTCAAATTTATAATTACCATTTTCATCTTTCCATGGTGATAAGAAACTTCTACATCCCATTGGGCTAAATACATTTCCTTCATAATTTTCTTTCATTTTCTTTGCAGAAATGTAATCTGGATACATTCTCTTAGCAGAACATTTAACAGCAAGTTTTGTTAAATAATCATATTCTCCACCTGTTAAATTATTGAATTCATCTAAAACATATACTAATTTTGGGAATGCCGGTGTAACATAAACACCTGCTTCGTTTTTAATTCCTTCATATCTTTGTCTTAAAACTTCTTCAATTATCATAGCATTTTCTTTTATGTATGGATCATCTTTTTCTAAATGTAAGAATAGTGTTACAAATGGTGATTGACCATTAGTTGTCATTAATGTATTTATTTGATATTGAATTGTTTGTACTCCTGCCTTTAATTCTGTTTTTAATCTAGTTTGAGCTAAATCCTCTATTATTTCTTTACTTAATTTGTCTCCATGTTTCTTTTCTATTTCTTTTACAAATTTATTATAACTCTTTCTTAAATATTTTCCTAAATGAATTAAGTCTACTGATTGTCCTCCGTATTGATTACTTGCAACAGCTGCAATAATTTGTGTCGTAACTGTACATGCGACCTGAAAGCTCTTTGGAGATTCAATCATTTTGCCATTCATAACTGTTCCATTATCTAACATATCTTCTATGTTAATTAAACAACAATTAAATATTGGTTGTATAAAATAATCTGCATCATGGAAATGTAATATGCCATCTTCATGCGCTTTAGATATTTTTTCTGGCAATAACATTCTCTTAGTTAAGTCTCTTGATACTTCACCTGCTATGTAATCTCTTTGTGTAGATGCAAGTAATGTATTTTTATTTGAATTTTCTTCTGCTAATTCCTTGTTTTCATTTCTAATTAAACCTAATATTGATTCGTCAGTTGTGTTTTGTTTTCTAACTAAAGCTCTTGTATAACGATATACTATATATTTTTTAGCTAATTCAAATTTTTGTATTTCCATTAATTGCTCTTCTATTATATCTTGAATATCTTCAACTAACATTCTTTTTTTACCTAATTCTTCTATATAATTAATTATTTCTTTAATTTCTTCTCTAGTTGCCCTTTCTTTTGGTTTTACTTCTTTATTAGCCTTTTCAATTGCAATTTTAATTTTTTCCCTATCATAATCTACTGCTCTTCCATCTCTTTTAATAACTTTCATCTTACATTTCCTCCTTGAATTTTGATATGGTCTTATTATATACCAAGATTTTTCTTTTTCTGTTGCAAAAGCAACAAATTATTGTTTTTTTATTTTTCAGATTTTAAACCTTGCCTTGTTGTAGGATTTTGTCGTTTATTACATTTTTGTTACAAATTTATTACAATTTTATTTTTCATTTTTTGTACCGGATAAAACATTTTTTTACATTTTTTAAATCATTGATTTTAAGATATATTATTATATATTTTTTATAATTTCCGTTGCAATTGCAACTTTTAAGTTGTATAATGTTCTTACAATAATAAAAAAGGATGTAAATTAATTATGAGTATTAATTTTAATATTAATAATTTTATTAAAGATTTTGAAAATGACTGTCATAAAGTTCAACAAAAAAATTTTGAAAAAGGAGAAGTTATTACTTCTTATATTCAAAAACGAAACCAATTCTGTATTTTAAAAAGCGGTAATGCAGACCTAGTTCGTTACGATTCAAATGGTAATAAAACTATTGTTGAGCATTTTTCCCAAAATGATATTTTTGGTGAAGTATTTTATGATATAACTACTAACAATGAATTGTCTGTAGAAGCTAAAACAAAATGTCAAGTACTTATTTATATTTATGATGATATACATAGTAAATGTAGAAGTAATTGTAAATTTCACCAAAAATTATCTGAATATCTTCCTGAATTAATTTTAAGCAAAGTTACAAATTTAAATATGCGTGTAGAATTATTAACTAAAAGGTCTACTCGTGATAAATTACTTGGTTATTTTTCGCTATTATCTACTAGACATTTTAGTAAAACTTTTACTTTGCCTTTTTCATTAACTGATTTAGCAGATTACTTAAGTGTCGATAGAAGTGCTATGATGAGAGAACTGAGGATTTTAAAGGAAGATGGATTTATCGAAAAAACTGGTAATAGTATTACTTTATTATATAAATAAGAATTACCCGACGTGCAAATACACGTCGGGTTCATTACATTCATTTTAAAACATCATAAATCGCATAAGAAATAATGCAAATATGTTTTCTATAATATTACTATCTCATTAAAATTTTAAAGTATCAATGTCATCTATGCTAATATATTTTTCTTCCCCAGTTTTCATATTTTTTAATTTTATTTTATTTTGTATTATTTCCTCTTCTCCAATTAAGATAACATAAGGAATTTCTAATTTATCCGCATATTTAAATTTAGCCTTTAATTTTTTACTGTTTAAATAAATCTCTGCTTTTACTCCATTATTTCTTAATTTTGTAGCTATACTAATTGGTACTCTTAAATCATCTACTATTGGTATAATTAACACTTCAGAAATAGATTTTTTCTCTGTTTGTATTAAATTTAATTCATTTAATTTATAAAATAACCTAGTTAATCCTATTGATATACCGACTCCTGGCAATTTTTTATCTGTATAGTATTCAGCTAGATTTTCATATCTGCCACCTGAGCAAACACTTCCGAAGCTCCCTATAATCATTTAAAAATGTCTCATATACTGTTCCTGTATAATAATCTAATCCTCTTGCTATTGTTAAATCAACTTTAAAGTTTTGTTCTGGAATTCCAAATAATTTCATATTTTTTATTACATACTCTAATTCTTCTACACCTTTTATAAAAGTTTCATTTTGTATTCCTAATTGCTTTAGTTTTAGTATTTTTTCTTCTGAATTTCCTTCTATTTCTATAAAGTTTATTATATTTGTAATTGCCTCTTCTAAAACTCCTAATTTGTTTAATTCTTCTTTTACCGCTTCTTTACCTATCTTATCTATTTTATCAATAATTCTTAATACTTCTACGGAATTATCTTTTTGTCCTAAGCTTTCAAATAACCCATTTAATATTTTTCTGTTATTAACTCTAATTGTAAAATTATTAAATCCTAAATTTTTAAATATTGTATAAATTACGCTTGGTAATTCTGCATCATTTATTAAATCTAATTCTTCATCTCCTATAATATCTATATCACATTGGTAAAATTCACGAAATCTACCTTTTTGAGTTCTTTCTCCCCTATATACTTTACCTATTTGATATCTTCTAAACGGAAAACTTAAATTTCCATAATTCTTTGCTACATATTTTGAAAGAGGAACTGTTAGATCAAAGCGTAATGACAAATCTTTATCCCCTTTATTGAATCTATAAATTTGTTGTTCTGTTTCTCCTCCAGCTTTTGCAAGTAAAACTTCTGATAATTCTATTATTGGTGTATCTAATGGAAGAAATCCAAATCTTTTATATGTATCTTCTATAGTTTCTTTTATTTGATTAAATAATATCTGTTCATTTGGTAACAATTCCATAAAACCTGATAATGTTCTTGGCTCTGTTTTTGACATAATATTCATCCTTTCTTATATTAATTTTGGTTTTAGTTCTAAATATATTGGTTTTTCATCCTTTATTCTTGTACTTAATCCGTGTCCTGGATATACAATTGTTTCATCAGGTAATTTCATTAATTTATTAGTAATAGATTTTAATATTTTTTCCATGCTACCTGTTGGTGCATCTGTTCTTCCCCATGTTCCTCTAAATAAAGTATCTCCTGAAAATAAACATTTTTCTTGTTGGCAATAAAGACATGTCCCTCCTTGTGTATGTCCTGGTGTATGAATTACTTTAAATTGTAAATTTCCTAAATGAATTAAATCTTTATCATCTACTCTTGAGTCTGCTTCTAGTTCTATTTTTTCTTCTATAATATATGGTGTAAGATTAATTTTAGCATCATTTAATCCTTCGGCATCATCTCTATGTATTAGTATCTTACCTCCACATTTTCTTTTTAATTCTGAAACTCCTAAAATATGATCTCCATGACAATGGGTTAAATATATATATTTTAATTTAGCATCTAATATTTGTAACATTTCTGCTACTTTATTAATTTCTCCTGCTGCATCAATTACCATTGCTTCTTTTGATTTTTCATCTAGTATTATATAACAATTAGTTGGATCTCCTATCCATGTATCTATCTTTAGTTCTTTTAATATCATCTTTATTTCCTTTCAAATTATTTCCTTCTTCTAACTTCATAAACACTATCTACTTTTCGAATTGCTTTAAGTGCATTGTTAAGCTCATCTAAGTTTTCAACTTCTAAAACTATATCTATTATAGCAATTTTTTCTTTTGTTGTTCTAGTATTTACTCCTAATATTTTAGCTTTAGTTGTTCCTATTTGTTTTAATATGTCCACAAGTAATCCTACTCTATCATTTGAACTTATTTCTATATTTGATTGATATGTGACCTTTTCGTCTTCACTATACCATTCAACATCAATCATTCTGTTTTCTTCTGATATTAAATCATTTATATTTGTACAATCCTTTCTATGTACTGAAACTCCTCTACCTTTTGTTATATATCCAACTATCTCATCACCTGGAAGAGGATTGCAACATTTTGATAATTTAACTAAGCAATTATCAATTCCTTTTACAATTACTCCTGATGTTGAAGGTTTTTGTTTTCTATTTTTAGATAATTCTTTGATTTTTTCTTCTATATTTTCTTCTTCATGTTCTTTTCTATATTCTTGTAGCATTCTTGCTATTACTTTAACTGAAGAATTTGCTCCAAATCCAATTGCGGCATACATTTCTTCCAAGTTTTTATAATTATATTTTTCTAACATTGGTTCTATATATTCTGTCTTAAATAAATTTTCATATGTTAATCCAATTCTTTTGATTTCTCTTTCTATTAATTCTTTTCCTTTTTCTATGTTTTCTAATTTTTGTGCCTTTTTGAACCAATTTTTAATTTTATGTTTTGCACTAGAACTTTTTATAAATTTTAACCAATCTCTACTTGGTCCTTTAGAATTATCCGACGTTATGATTTCAACAATATCTCCTGTTTTAAGTGGTGTTATAATTGGCATCATTTTACTATTTATTTTACATCCAGTCATATGATGTCCTATTTCTTCATGAATGCAATATGCAAAATCTATAGGTGTTGCTCCTCTTGGTAGAACTTTTATTGCACCTTTTGGTGTAAAAACATATGCTTCATCTTCAAATAGCTCTGTTTTTAATGTTTCCAAAAATTCTTGTGGATCTTCCATCTCTTTTTGCCATTCTAATGTTTCACGAAGCCAAGCTAATTTATCTTCTTCTACTTTTATTGATTTTTTACTTCCTAAATTGCTTGCTTCTTTATATGCCCAATGTGCTGCGATACCATATTCTGCAACTCTATGCATCTCCCAAGTCCTAATTTGTACTTCAAATGGCGTTCCTTTTTCTCCTAAAAGAGTAGTATGTATTGATTGGTACATATTTGGTTTTGGAACAGCTATATAATCTTTAAATCTTCCTGGCATTGGACTATATAATTCATGTACTACTCCTAATACTGCATAACAATCCTTTACAGAATTTACTAAAATTCTAAGAGCAAATAGATCATATATTTGGTCTAATGTTTTATTATCTCTTTTCATTTTTCTATAAATGCTATACAAATGTTTTGCTCTACCTGTTACTTCTGCATCTATTCTTTGTTTTTTCAAAGAAACTCTTATGTCTCCCATGATTTTTTCAATAAATTTTAATCTCTCATCTCTTTTTTTATTAATTCCTTCTACTAATTCATGGTATTCTTCAGGATATAAATATTTAAATCCTAAATCTTCTAACTCCCATTTTAAAGAATATAAACCTAGTCTATTTGCAAGTGGTGCATATAAATCCATTGTTTCTTTAGCATTTGCTATTTGTCTATCTCTTTTTAAATATTTTAATGTTCTCATATTGTGAAGTCTATCTGCTAATTTTATAATTATAACTCTTATATCTTTTCCCATTGCAAGAAACATTTTCCTATAATCTTCCACTTGTTGTTCTTCTACAGATGCAAATGAAATATTGCTAAGTTTAGTAACTCCTGCCACTAAATAATTAATTTCTTCTCCAAATTCTTTTTTTATATCTTCTTCTGTTACCTCTGTATCTTCAACGACATCATGTAAAAGAGCTGCACAAATTGTCATATCATCTAAACCTATGTCTGCTAAAATATAAGCAACATTAAGAGGATGTATTATGTATGGTTCTCCTGATCTCCTACACTGATTTTCATGATGATTAAAAGCATAGTTATATGCTTTTAATATTAATTTTGTATCCACTCTTCTTGAATGCTCTTTTCTTTTTGATATTATATCTTGTATTGTTATTTCTTTTGTTCCCTGCATTTTATCACTTTCCTTTTATTTTTAGTATCTTTAAGATTAGATGTTACTATAATTATAATTCTAATATATATTTTATATAGATTTCATTATATCTTTCATATTTATTTGTAAGTTATCTATACCATTAAATGTATTTATTTCTAATACTCCTGCGATATCAACTTTATCTCCAATTCTATATTCATTTACTAATTGCCCCATATTAAATCCTATTGCATTTATTATATTATTGTTATCTTTTAATGTTAATTTTAGATGTTTTCCTTCTGATAATGCTCTAATTGAATCTATTTTTAAGCTTTTGAATGCAAATATCGGCATTTTATTTGCTTCTCCAAACGGTTCTAATTGCCTTAAACTCTCTACAACATCTCTATTAACATTATTTAAGTTTATTTTTGCATCAATATTTATAATTGGTATAATTTTATCAATGTTACTATCTATTGACACTTTTTCAATTTCTTTTTTAAAATCTTCTACATTTTCTTTCTTTATTGTAATTCCTACAGCCATACTGTGACCACCAAATTTTTCTATCTTATCTGAACATTTTGATAGTGCCTCATGTAAATCAAATCCTGGTATACTTCTTCCAGATCCTTTTCCTATTCCATCTTCTTCAAAACTTAATAATATACTTGGTTTAAAATACATATCTGTTATTTTGGAAGATACTATTCCAATCACTCCATTATGCCAATTTTTCCCAGTTACTATAAGTGTTTTATTTTTATTTAAATGTTCTTTTTCTATTGTTTCTATAACATTTTCATAAATTTCCTTTTCTATCTCTTGCCTTTTTCTATTATATTCATTTAATTTTTTTGTTAATTCATTTACTTCATTTATATTTGAAGATAGAAATAGTTTCAAAGCCTCTTCTGCTTTTCCCATTCTTCCACATGCATTTATTCTTGGTGCCACACCAAAAGATATTGTAGTAGAATCTATATTTTTATATCCTGATGAGTTTATAATTGATCGTAATCCTATATTTTTTGTTTGTTCTACTAACATTATTCCTAATTTTGCAATAACTCTATTTTCGTCCACTAAAGGAACTATATCTGATATTGTTCCTATACATACTATATCTAAATATTTTAAATATACTTCTTCTTTTATTCCTAATCTAATTCCTAACGCTTGAATTAATTTAAATACAACTCCAACTCCAGCAAGTTCTCTAAATGGATATGTACTATCTTTTCTTTTATTATCTATAACTGCTAAAGCTTTTGGAATTCCTGTGTCTGATGGCTCATGATGGTCTGTTACTATTGTTTCTATTCCTAGTTTATTTGCATAATCAATCTCTTCCATGCATGATATTCCACAATCAACGGTAATCATTAGTCTGCAACCTTCTTTTGCAATTTTTTCTATAGCATCTTTATTTAATCCATATCCCTCTTCTAATCTATTTGGTATATAGAAATCCGTTTCTAATCCAACATCTTTTAAAAAGCTTTTTAATACTGTTATACTTGTTATTCCATCTACATCATAATCACCATATATTGTAACTTTTTCTTTATTATTAATTGCTTTTATTATTCTATCAACTGCAATTTTCATATCAGTTATTAAAAACGGATCATAAAAATCATTTCTTGTTGGTTTTAAAAATAATCTAATTTCATTTTCCTTTAAAATATTTCTGTTTACTAAAATTGTAGCTAATAAATGATTTATACCATACTTTTCTTTTATCTCTTCTACTTTTTCTACATCAGTTTCATATATTTCCCATTTTTTGTTCATTTTCCTCTCCTAAATCTAATTTTTTATATTGTATAACATTTTTCTTTTTTTTAAAAGGTTTTTTATGTAAAAAATATAACTATTTATTAAATCAATATATTTTTAACATTTTATATTTTAAATATTTTATTTTTTATTTAAAAAATTATATATTAAGTTTAAAATATTTTTAGAAATTTGTCGTTTTTTCCTTTACTTTCTTTAACTTTTAGTATAATATATAAAGGAAATAAAAGAGATTACTAGGAGGATACAAATGCCAAGAAAAACAAAAGAACAAAATAAGTTAGAGAAAGAAACTAAAGAAGCTAAGAAGATTACAAAAACTAAGACTACCACATCTAGCAAAAAATCAATAGCTAAAAAAACTAAAAAGATCAAAAACACAAATACAAAAATAGAATCTGCTACTCAAAATATTAAAAAAAGCACTAAAAAAGGCACTAAAAAAACCAATAAAGGAAATACATCAAATAAAAAAACATCTAAAAAAGTAGAACTTGTAGAATATTATGATTTACCTTATAGATATAATCAAACTATTGTAAAAGTTTTAGCTCAAACTCCAACAAATTTATTTATTTATTGGGATATTTCTGATAAAGATAGAAAAAATTTTGAAGAAAAATATGGAAAAAATTTCTTTGAAATAACAAAGCCTGTTTTAATAGTTTATAATGATACATTAGGATATAATTTTGAAGTAGAAATTAATGATTTTGCTAATAGTTGGTATTTACATGTTTCAGATAGTAAATGTGATTATAGAATAGAACTTGGTAGACGTCCTATTTCAGAAAAAGCAAATATAAAAGATCCTTATATTTATGTTTCTTCTTCAAATAAAATAGAATCTCCAAATGATAAAATATTATTTGATTCTACACAAGACTTCGTTTTTTTAAAAAATGTTAAAACAAGTATTAAAACAAAAAAATCAATTTCTAATATTTCTTTTCTTAAAAATATGGGAAAATTTTATGATATTTATGACTTATATAAAGCACTTTATAATAAAGAACATGTAGATAATATTTATGATTTTTATAATCCTTCTTCAGGCAATCCTACTTCGTAGAATATTTTTTAAAAACTTAAATTAGACAAAGGAGAAACTATAATGCAAGAAAAAAAAGGATATGTAAGTTTTGTACTTCATGCCCATCTTCCTTTTATTCATCATCCAGAAAGTGATGATTATTTGGAAGAATCTTGGCTATATGAAGCAATTTCAGAAACATATATACCATTACTTATAAATTTTCAAAAGCTAGTAGATGAAGGTGTAAAATTTAGAATAACTATGTCTATAACTCCTCCTCTACTTTCAATGTTAGATAATAAATTATTACAAAGAAAATATATTAAATATTTAAAAAAAATGATTGAATTATCTGAGAAAGAAATAAAAAGAACTGCTGGAGATGAAAGATTAAATAAACTTTCTCATTATTATTTTGATAGATATTCTAATGATTTACATTTATTTAAAGATATTTATAAATGTAATATAATTGAGGCTTTTAAACACTTTCAAGATATTGGAGTATTAGAAATAATTACCTGTCGGAGCAACTCATGGTTACTTCCCTATTTTATATGTAAATGAAAAAACTGTAAAAGCCCAAATTGGTGTTGGAGTTCAAACTTATGAAAAATATTTTGGAAAAAAACCTCGTGGTATATGGCTTCCTGAATGTGGATATATTCCAGAAGTTGATAAATATTTAAGAGAATATGGCATAGATTATATTATCACTGAAACTCATGGTATTTTATATGCTAATCCTACTCCTATTTATGGTACTTTTGCTCCAATAGTTTCACCAGAGGGTGTTATAGCTTTTGGACGTGATATGGAATCATCTAGACAAGTTTGGAGTTCAATTAATGGCTATCCAGGGGATTTCAATTATAGAGAATTTTATCGTGATATTGGATATGAAGCTGATTATGATTATATTAAACCTTATATAGCTAATAATGGAGTTAGAGTTCATACCGGAATCAAATATTATAGAATAACTGGAAAAACTGAATTTAAAGATTACTACAACATTCAATGGGCAAAAGATTCTGCAGAAAAACAGGCTGGTCATTTTTTTGATTCTAGAGAAACTCAAATTAATAATATATCTAAATACATGGATACTCCACCTATTATTTTATGTCCTTATGATGCTGAACTTTATGGACATTGGTGGTATGAAGGACCTTATTGGTTATATATTTTATTTAAAAAAATTTACTATGATAATTGTAATTTTGAATTAATTACTCCATCTGAATATATAGATAAATATCCTAATATGCAGATTGCTTCTCCTTGTCGTTCAAGTTGGGGCGCTAATGGATATAGTGAAGTTTGGTTAAATCAAACTAATGATTATGTTCATAGACATCTCCATGTAGCAGGCGATAGAATGTGTGAGTTAGCATCTCTTTTTCCAAATGCAAAAGGTTTAACTAAAAAAGCTTTAAATCAATGTGCAAGAGAGCTTTTACTTGCTCAAAGTAGTGATTGGCTATTTATTATAACTAATGGAACAATGGTTGATTATGCAAAAAAAAGAATTAAAGATCACATTGGTAGATTCACTAAATTATATAATCAAATAAAAAACAATACCATTGATGAAGTCTTCCTAAAAGATATTTCAAAAAAAGATAATCTATTTCCAGATATTGATTATAAAATATATTTATAAAAGTATTAAGATTTGTAAATAATAATTTTGTTTACAAATCTTATTTTTTATTTTTTATTACATTTTCTCTTCTTTAATAAATTTATAAATCATATAAAATATGGTAAAAGCAAAACAAAGTATTACTATATATAATGTTTCATTAAGGACAATTTGCAAACAAATAAAATTAGCATAAGATAGTGTATAACTTTTTTAACTTTAGTAGATAATATTCTTATTAGAAGGGAGATTTTCATGAAGTCATTATGTATTAAAACTAATAATTCAAATTCTATAAAATATCTACTAAATGAATTAAAATATTTAAATTTAGAAAATGTTTGTTTCTCTCTTAGAGAATTTAAGCATTATAAAAACATTATTATTCATTATACTGGTCTAGATGATGATATGTTTTTACAAAGTATAAGTCGTATTTTATCAATTTTAATAATTGATAAAATGGAAGAATCTCTTTTAAATAAAATTATTTTTCATAATTATTTTTATTTTGATTTATGTGAAAGAAGACAAATATTAAACTTATGTTTTGATATTAATGCTAATGATTTAGCATATATTTTTGATATGAAGTTTAATAGTCTTTTTAAAGCTTTTTATGAATTTCTTTCTGAAAATAAATCATTGATTTTACAAGGTTTTATTAATTTTAGAATTCATGATTATTTTAAAATTTTAGATGATATAGTAGCTGAAGCTGTTAATCAATATGTTATAGAAAAAGAATATAATGAATTTATTTCTTTACTGAAATTATACATTAACTCTCAAAACAGTCAATGTAATATAGTACATTTAATTTATTTAAAAAATGAGAGTATTTTATTAGACGAAAATAAAGAAATTATTAATACTTCTAAAGATATTTTTAATGCTAAATATTTAAGTGATATTTCTTTTTCATCTAATGATTTTACATTAAACTCTTTATTAACTCTTATTCCTAAGGAAATATATATCCATATGATTGATAGTCATATTGATGAGTTTATTATTACCCTTCAATCTATTTTTGAAAATAATATTCATATTTGTGAAGATTGTAATATTTGTAATTTATATAAAAATTATATAAAATCTAAAAGTCCCAATACCTTTTAAAATTGTATTGGGACATTTTTATTATATTAATTTAAAGAATTTACTGCGTCTTCTAAACCAGGTAATAATGCATTGATCAATTCTTGATTTGATACCACTTTCCACTTTTTATCTTGTTTTTCTAATTGAATATTATTTGTTTCTGTTGTTGTTTGTACATCTTCATTTTTTAATTCTTCAATAAAATATTTTTCAATAGCACTTTCACTTACATTTCCCTCTAACATTGATTTTAGATTACTTAACATTTTTTTCATACAGTTTTCTACTATTACGCTAAAGTTTTTATTAGTTACTTCTAGTTCTACTGTTGCACTATTTTTTTGTATTGTAACTTTTTTTACTTTCCAAGATATTTTATCAAATAATAATTTTTGTGTTTCATCACTGTATTGTTGATCTTCTAAAAAATCATCTCCTATCATAAATTCTTGTGCTTTTTCAAAGTCACCATTTTTTAAATTTGTTAGCATTCCATCTACTGATTTCTTAGGATCACTTGACGTTATTATTAATACTGTTAATACAGCAACTATAGCTATAATAACTAATATTGTTATATAACTCATTATTTTGTTTTTGCTTTTTTTGTTTAAAGGTTTTTCTTTTTTTACTTCAAATTTTTTTGTATCTACTACTTTTTGTGTATTTTTTTTCTTTTCTTCTTTTACTTCCTTATTTTCTTTTTTCTTTTCTTCTGTATTATCAACTTTTTTTACTTTTTCTACTTTTTTAGGGTCTTTTTTCTCTTTTTGAACTTTTTTTGTCTCTTTTTCTTCTTTCTTTACTTCTTCTTTTTTATTTTCTTTTTCTGCCATATTATTCACTCCTTTTTAATTATATCTATAATGATTATATCCTAACTTTTTTCTTTTTGCAACATTTTTATGGTATTTCTTGTGAAATCTATGGCCATTTATTTTACAGGCTTTGATTAATTCCTTTTGCAACAATATCTTTCATGTTCTCTATTAAATCATCTATCTCCTTTGGAGTTACTATTAAATTATAATCATTTGGAACTAAAACTTCTTTTATTTCTTCATAATTATCTTCTTGTTGTAAATTATTTAAATAATCATTTGATTTTGCCTCATCTTGTAATTTTTTTATAAATAAATCTAAACTATCATTTACTAGAACTGCTGTCTCAACAACTGTTGGTATTCCAATTGCAATAACAGGTATACCTAGTGTTTTAATACTTATTTCACTTCTTGTATTTCCTACTCCTGCACCAGGAACTATTCCGGTATCTGATATTTGTACTGTACTACTAATTCTTTCAATGCTTCTTGAAGCTAATGCATCTATTACTATTACTAATTTAGGTTTTATATTATCTACTATACCTTTTAGAATTTCTACTGTCTCTATTCCTGTCGTTCCCAATACTCCTGGAGATACTGCACTAATCATTCTAGTACCTTCTTCTACATATTGTGGTAAATATTTTATTATATGTCTTGTTACTTCTATTTCATTAATAACTTTAGGTCCCAAACTA
Source organism: uncultured Clostridia bacterium (assembly GCA_947629085.1). Taxonomy (GTDB): domain Bacteria; phylum Bacillota; class Clostridia; order TANB77; family CAG-508; genus CAG-269. The sequence goes on along the minus strand of CANRCM010000014.1, from coordinate 11,596 downwards.
TCTGGAGTAACATATATATTTCCAAGGCCTACTACTAAAACTTCTCCATTACTATCAACGTGACAATCCACAATTTTTTTTAATTCATTTGATAATGTCTCTGCAGCTTTATTAATATCTTCTTCTTGTGCAATTTTTAACTTGTTTACATCAATCGTTATATAGCTTCCTATTGGTTTTCCAATTGTTTTTTCTCCATTTTCATTTGTTATTTTTACTCTTTCTACTTTTATATTTTCATTTATTTCTTCTTTTTCACTTTCTACTCCATCAATTTCATTTTCAAGTTTATTTGCTTTTTTATAAATATCCCTTCTTTCAGATGCTAAATCCGTTCTAAAATTATACATAATATAAAATCAACTCCTTTTCATATTTATTATTTCTTTTATTTGTATTTTGTATTCAATTTTTTATTATTATGAAATAACAATAAGAGCAAGACAATTTGTCTTACTCTATGATAATTATTATAAATTAATTATTACTTTAAATAGTTAAATTATATATTTAAAATTTATAGATATTTTTTTAAAAACTTTCCTGTATAGCTTTTTTCATTTTTACAAATTTCTTCTGGAGTACCAATAGCTACTATTTCTCCTCCAAAATCTCCACCTTCTGGTCCTAAATCTATTATATAATCAGCTGTTTTTATCAAATCTAAGTTATGTTCTATAACAATTATAGTATTTCCTGTATCTACCAGTCTTTGTAAAATATTAACTAATTTATGAACATCTGCAATATGAAGTCCTGTAGTTGGTTCATCTAATATATACAAAGTTTTACCTGTTGCTCTTTTTGATAATTCTGTTGCAAGCTTAACTCTTTGTGCCTCTCCTCCTGATAATGTTGTTGATGGTTGTCCAAGTTTTATATATCCTAGACCTACATCATATAATGTTTGTATCTTATTTTTGATTTTTGGTAATTTATCAAAAAATTTTAAGGCTTCTTCAACTGTCATATCCAAAACATCTGCTATACTTTTACCTTTGTATTTTACTTCTAATGTCTCTCTGTTATATCTTTTACCTTTACATACTTCACAAGGCACATATATATCTGGTAAGAAATGCATTTCTATTTTATGAACACCATCTCCTTGGCAGCTTTCACATCTCCCTCCTGATACGTTAAAACTAAACCTTCCTTTTTGATATCCTCGCAATTTTGCTTCTTCTGTTGCTGCAAAAATGTCTCTAATTAAATCAAATACTCCTGTATATGTAGCAGGATTAGAACGAGGTGTTCTACCAATTGGAGATTGGTCTATATTTATAATTTTATCAATATTTTGTAATCCTTTTACATCTTTACATTTACCCGGTTTTTCGTTAGAGCCATTTAGTTCTTTTGCGATTGTTTTGTATAAAACTTCATTTACTAATGTTGATTTCCCTGAACCTGATACTCCTGTTACACAATTAAATAAGCCAAGTGGAAATTTAACACTAATATTTTTTAAATTATTCTCTGTTGCTCCCTGTACTTCTATTACTTTTGATTTAATATATTTTCTTCTTGTTTTAGGTGTTTCTATTTTTTTTATTCCACTTAAATATTGCCCTGTTATAGAATCTTTTACGCTTTTTATTTCTTCAGCAGTACCTTGTGCCATTACATTTCCACCATGAACACCCGCTCCTGGCCCAATATCTATGATTTGGTCTGCCGCATACATTGTATCTTCGTCATGTTCTACTACTAAAAGAGTATTTCCCAAGTCCCTTAATTTTTTAAGTGTTGCAAGTAATTTATCATTATCTCTTTGATGTAATCCAATACTTGGTTCATCTAAGATATATAATACTCCTGTTAAACCAGATCCAATTTGTGTTGCTAAACGAATCCTTTGTGCTTCACCTCCTGATAATGTTCCTGCACTTCTTGATAAGGTTAAATATTCTAGTCCTACATCAATTAAGAATTGTAATCTTTGGTCTATCTCTTTTAAAATCAATTCTGATATCATCTTTTGAGTTTTATTTAATTTCAAATTATTTAAATATTCTTTTATATGTTTTATTGACATTTCTGTTAATTGATTTATATTTTTATTTCCAATTTTTATAGATAATATTTCTGGTTTTAATCTTGCTCCATGACATGCATGACAATGAGAGTTTGTCATATACATTTCATAGAAAGTTCTCATTCCTTGTGATTTTGTTTCTCTATGTCTTCTATCTAACGTTGGAAGCACTCCCTCAAATGGTGCCGTGAATTTTCTAGTTCCTGCATAAGATGTATATTCAAAGTCTATTTCTTCATCACCTGTACCATATAAAATTTTTTCCATAAACCAACGTGGTAAACTCTTTATTTTTTTGTTTTTAATTTCAATTCCATAATGTTTTCCAATACTTTCAAAGTACATTTTTGCCATTGTATCGCCTTTTTTCATTGTACTTGCTCCAAATGCCTTTATTCCATCATATAGGGTTTTATTTTTATCTGGCACAATTAAATCTTCATCCATCTTCATAAGATATCCTATGCCTGTACATTCAGGACATGCACCAAATGGATTATTAAAAGAAAACATTCTTGGTGTTAATTCTGGAAAACTAAATCCGCAATCTGGACATGCATAGTTACAACTATATAAGACTGGTTTTTGCCCTATTATATCAATTAATACCATATTATCTGCATGCTTTAAGGCTATTTCTACTGATTCTGTTAATCTACTAATTATATCTTCTTTTATTATTAATCTATCTATAATTAATTCAATTTCATGTTTTTTCTTTCTATCAATTTGAATATCATCTGATAGTTCATAATTTTCTCCATCAATTCTTACTCTTAAAAATCCTTCTTTTTGATATCCTTCTAATTGTTTTACAAATTCTCCTTTACGTCCTCTAACAACAGGAGCAAGCACTTGTATTTTAGTACCTTCTGGTAATTCCATTATATTATCTATAATTTGGTCTATACTTTGCTTTTCGATTTTTTTACCACAATTAGGACAATATGGTGTTCCAATTCTTGCATACAACAAACGAATATAGTCATATATTTCTGTAACTGTACCAACTGTTGAACGAGGATTTTTAGATGTTGTTTTTTGGTCAATTGAAATTGCAGGAGAAAGTCCATCTATTCTTTCTACATCTGGCTTTTCCATTAGTCCTAAAAATTGTCTAGCATATGATGATAAGCTTTCCACATATCTTCTTTGTCCTTCTGCATACAGTGTATCAAATGCTAAAGATGATTTTCCTGATCCTGATAGTCCCGTTATAACAACTAATTTATCTCTAGGTATTTCTAAATCTATATTTTTTAAATTGTGCTCTTTTGCACCCTTTATTATTATTTTATCGTTCATTATTTTACCCCCAAGACATTATACTATATATTAAGAACAAAAACAAGAGTTTGGTGTATTTTTATTGTATATTTATTATTAATAAATATACAATAGGAGGTATGACTTTTTCATACCTCCTATATTTTAGTTCGCGCTTGGTTTTATTTTAAATATTTTCTAATCACATCACGTATTCTCTTACGCTTTTTTCTAGGTCCTATTTCGTAAAAAGAGATGGAAAATAACTTTAAATCTGTTTTCTGTATCAAGTACGCATACTCATATATGAAGTTCTCATCATATTCACTCTTGTTTAATAATCCACCTTTTACATGATAAGTTGTCATATAAAATTTTATATTTTCAGCAAAAGCTTTATATTTATCATTTTCATTATCTATGCTCTGTTTAATCTCTTTAATTTTTTTCTTATACCTTCTTATTTCTTCAATATATTCCTTTGCATCAGGATGTGAAATAAACTCATTTTTTTTAGGTATAACTTTATAAAGATCATTAATCTGTTTTTTCAAAACATTAGCTTTCCATCTTAATTCGTTTAACTCCTTTTCCTTTTTCAGAGTATTTCGAATCATGAAAAGAATACGATTGAGCTCAGCAATATTCATTGCCCGCAATGACATTATAAAACCTACTTTCTAAAATTATTTAAATCAAGTTGTATAGCACGAATATTCAACCGATTTATGTTAATATAATATCATAAATATTACATTTTGTAAATAGTTTGTATATATGTTTTAAATGCCATAAAAAGTAAAACATAGCAATTTACAAATTTTGCTATGTTTCTTATTTCATTAAAATATCCCTATAATTTCTCCTTTTTCGTCTATATTAATGCTTTCTGCTGCAGGTTTTTTTGGAAGTCCTGGCATAGTCATAATTTTACCTGCCAAAACTACTATAAAACCTGCTCCTGATTTTAATTCTACATTTCTCACGTGTATATTGTAATCATTATTACATTCTAGATTTTTAGGATCATCAGAGAAAGAATATTGTGTTTTTGCAATACAAACTGGTAAGTTGCTATATCCTAGTTTTTCAATTTTTTCTATTTCTTTATCTGCTTCTTCTGAATATTCAACATTTTTTGCTCCATAAATTTTGGTTGCAACTTTTAAAATTTTTTCTTTTATAGAATCGTTATCATTATATGTATATTTAAGTTTTTTTGTTTTTTCTACTAAATTTACTATTTTATTTGCAATATCTGTTGCTCCTTCTCCTCCTTTTGCCCATCCTTCTACTAAACTTAATTCAACATCCTTTTCTTTTAATTTTTCTTTTAAAAATTCTATTTCCTTTTCAGTATCAGATAAAAATCTATTTAAAGCGACTATAACATTTAATCCAAATTTATTTTTTAAATTATCTATATGTCTATATAAATTATCTATTCCTCTTTCTAAACCTTCTATATTTTCTTCCTGTATCTTTTCTTTTTCAATTCCTCCATGATATTTTATAGCTTTTATTGTTGCAACTAAAACTACTGCATCTGGATTTAAACCTGTTTTTCTACATTTTATATCTAAAAATTTTTCTGCTCCTAAATCAGCTCCAAATCCGGCTTCAGTTATTACATAATCAGATAATTTTAATGCCATCTTAGTTGCAATAATACTATTACATCCATGAGCAATATTGGCAAAAGGACCTCCGTGAACTATTGCTGGTGTATGTTCTAAAGTTTGTACTAAGTTTGGCTTTAGAGCATCTTTTAATAATACTGCCATTGCTCCCTCAGCCTTTAACTGTTTAACATAAATAGGTTCTTGTGTTTTTGTATAACCTATGATTATATTTCCTAATCTTTGCTTTAAATCTTCTAAATTCTCTGACAAACACACTATTGCCATAATTTCAGAAGCAACTGTAATATCAAATTTATCTTCTCTTGGAACTATCTTTTTCTCACCTGATAATCCAGTATTTACTTGCCTTAACTGTCTATCATTTAAGTCCATACATCTTTTCCAAACAACTTTATCAAATCCTAATTCATTGCCAAAATATATATGATTATCTATCATGGCTGATAATAAATTATTTGCTGATGTCATAGCATGAATATCTCCAGTAAAATGAAGATTTATATCTTCCATTGGGGCTATTTGAACTTTTCCTCCTCCTGTTGCACCTCCTTTAATTCCAAATACAGGGCCAAGTGAAGGTTCTCTTAATGCTAATATCGATTTTTTCCCAATCTTTTGTAAACCATCTGCCACAGCAATAGAAATTGTTGTTTTACCTTCTCCTAAAGGTGTTGGACTCATTGCGGTTACCAAAATTAATTTTCCGCATTTATTATTTCCTATTTTTTCAAATATTTTATTGGATATTTTAGCTTTATATTTTCCATATTGTTCAATATAGTCTTCATCAATATTAATTTTTTTTGCTATATCTACAATTTTTTCTAGTTTTGTGTTTCTTGCAATTTCTATATCTGTCATTTTTAGCACTATCCTTTCTTATTTTTATTTTTATTTAATTATAGGTTGTTTATTATTATTTAAATATAGTTCAATATCTTTTAATGGAGGAATATCAACATCTATTATATTCTCAGGTAGTTTATCTATATCAAACCATTTAACTTCTTTTACTTCTCTATCATTAAACACAATTTCCCCTTTATATTCTTCACAAAAAAACACATGGTTTATTATATATACTTTATCACCATTTGGGTATTCATGAAGCATTTTCTTTCCTGCATATATCCCAAATAATTGGGGATTTATAGGTTCTATATTAATTTCTTCTTTTAATTCTCTATATAATGTTTCTAAAACTTCTTCATCTGGATTCATTCCTCCTCCATGCATTGCCCAATTTCCATCATCTGCTCTTTTTTGTAATAGAACTTTTCTATCTTTACATATTATAGCTCCTGATGTTGGCATATACATGGGTTCTTGTCCTATTTTATTTCTTATATTTTTTACATATTCATCAATCATATCTTTTCCCTCTATACTATTAATCCAGCTATTAAACCAATTAATGCTCCTACAAATACCTGAACTGGCGTATGGCCTAATACCTCTACCAATCTTTCAGAAACTTCTACTCCTGATAATCCTGGTGTTTCTATTAATTTATTTAATAATGCTGCTTGTTTTCCAGCTGCTCTTCTTACTCCACATGCATCATACATAACTACAAATGCTAAAATAAGTGAAATAGCAAATATTGGAGTATCTACACCTTGATATTTTCCAACTAAAGTAGCTAATCCTGTTACTACAGCGGAATGAGAACTTGGCATTCCTCCTGCTCCTAATATTCTTTTAAAATTAAATTTTTTTGTTGTTACTAAATCATAAATTAATTTAAATAATTGTATTCCAAACCATAATAAAAATGGTACATAAATATATTTATTTTGTATAAAGCCTAAAAAATTATTCATTATATTCTCCCCTTATTTCTTTTATTCTTCAGTTGTAAAATTTTCTTCCTTGATTTCTCCGTTCTCATTTAGTAATATTGTTATTTTTCTTTCTGCTTTTTCTAATATTTTATTACATTCTTTAGATATCTTTATTCCTTCTTCAAATTTAGTGACAGAATCATCTAAATTTAAATCTCCTTTTTCTAAATCCTCTACTATCTTTTCTAAATTTTCCATATTCTCTTCAAAAGTTTTATTCATTTTATCCCCCTAATTTCACATCTAATTTACTGTTGCTTGTTTTTCTCCATCTACAAATTTAACATCTATAATATCGCCTTTTGTTATTTCTTTTTTACTTTTTATTATTTTTCCATCCTTTTGTGTTATTGAATATCCCCTATATAATGTTTTTAGTGGACTTAAAGCATCTAATTTAGCAACTAGTTTTGTATATTTTGTTTTTTCTTTTTCTTCCTTAATTTTTATTATATTTTCTAATTTTTTTACATACGTATCTATTTTTAAATAATTATCATTAATTCTTCTTAATGGATCTTTAAAAATCACACTAGATATACTTTTTTCATATCTTAATTTCATTATTTCTAATTTTTTAATTAGTGAATTTCTCAATCTATCTTGATATGTATTTATTTTTCTTTTTAATTCATAACTATCTTCTACTGCAAGTTCTGCTGCTGCAGATGGTGTTGGTGCTCTTAAATCTGCAACAAAATCTGCAATAGTAAAATCAGTTTCATGACCTACTGCTGATATAATTGGTATTTCTGAATTATATATACTATGTGCTACAATCTCTTCATTAAAAGGCCACAAGTCTTCTAATGATCCTCCTCCTCTTGCTAAAATTAACACATCTGCTAATTTATTTATATTCATAAATTCAATTCCTTGTGCAATTTTTTCTGCTGCACCTTCTCCTTGTACTGGTACTGGTAACAATCTAATATATATATTTGGATTTCTTCTAGTTGATACATTTATTATATCTCTAATTACTGATCCTGTACTAGAAGTTAAAACACCAATTACTTTTGGCATAATTGGAATTGGCTTTTTATGTTCTTCATCAAAAAAACCTTGTTTTTCTAATTTATTTTTTAGTTCTTGATATTTGTTATATAAATCTCCTACTCCATCTTCTTCCATTACTTTAGCATAAATTTGATATACTCCATCTCTTTCAAAGATAGATACATTACCTAAAACCATAACTTTCATACCGTCTTTTGGCATGAAAGTTAATTTGTTAGCATATGATTTAAACATTATACATTTTATTAAAGATTTTTCATCTTTAAGGGTAAAATACATATGTCCGGTATAATGATTTTTAAAGTTTGATATTTCTCCTTTAATTAATATGTTATTTAAATATTCATCATTATCTATTTTATCTTTTATGTATTTATTCAAATCAGAAACACTTATTGCTAAGTCTTTATATTTCATATTTATTCTTCCTTTTTATTCTTTTACAACACTTGCTAAAATTCCATTTATAAAGTTTTTAGAACTATCTTCTCCATATTTTTTTGCTAATTCTACTGCTTCGTTTATTACGACTTTAAATGGAATGTCTTTATATTTTATCTCATAAATTGCAAGTTTCAAAATTGCTAAATCTACTTTAGAAATTCTTTCTATTCTCCAATCTTTTTTTAAATTTCTATTAATTTTTTCTATTATATTTTCTTTATTTTTTTCAATACCTTTTACTGCATCTTCTATGTATTCTATAGTTTTTTTATCTTCTATATTATTACTTTCAATATATAAATTAATTTGTTCTTCTATTACTTCTTTTTTTTGTATTTCTAAGCTATAGATTAATTTGAAAGCTTGCTCTCTTATTTCTGATCTATTCATGATATTCCTTCCTAACACAACTATTACATTTTATCTATAAAACCTTTTAATTTAGTTTTTACGAAATCTTTATTGTTTTGTACGTAATTTCCTATGAAAGCTCCTAATAGAATCACTACTATAGCTAATATTAAATCATGTAATCTTGTTATTAATATTAAAATTGCTATTATTATTCCTATTATAGCACCTTTATATTGATTCCAAAAATCTTTCAAACTTTCCATATATATCACGTTCCTTCCATTAATTATTAATTTTTCATCTTTTATTCTTCTACTTGTCCTTCTTGTTTTTCTGTTACTTTTTTTACTACGATGTTTACTTCTTTTACTTCTAAATCTGTTGCAACTTTTATTTTTTCTTTTATTTTACTTTGAAGATTAGATGATAAATCTTTAATTACTGCTTCTGAATTTACTGTTAAATTAATATACACAATAATATTATTTTCTTTATCTAACTCAATTTTGGTTGTTACTTGTTCAGTATTTTCAAAATCTAATGCTACAGAATCGACAAGGTTTTCTATTGTTTCTTTTGAAATTAATAGTTTACCACTTTCATTTTCTAATAAAACTCCTTGAGTTGACTTTTTCTCTTTTTTTGCTGATGAACTAAAGAATATGCACTTTATTGAAAGTAATATGAATAATATACTTATACCTAATATTATTTTACTAGACATATCTGCTACTATCAATTTATATACTAAATTTCCTGCTAACCCCATATCTAACCATCCAAATACCAATAAACTCATTAATATTGATAATATCAACATAATTACAGAATATAATACTAACGTTATTTTTTCTATAATTTTCATTTTATTTCCTCCTTTTATTTTAATTTTTATTCTTTATTTTTTGTTTGTTCTATTTCCTTTTCTTTTTCTACTTCTTTTGATTTATCTGTATTAACTCCTTGTACATGTACATTTACTTCTTCTACATTTAAACCTGTCATACTTTCAACAGCTTTTTTTACTCTATTTTGAATTTCAAAAGCAATATCTGGTATTCGTGAACCATATTCTACAATAATATTAACATCTATCTTTACGGTATTTTCTACAACATCTACTTTTATTCCTTTAGACATGTTTTTCTTTCCACTAAATACTTCTGATATTCCTCCTGCAAATCCTCCTGCCATACCAGCAACTCCTGATACTTCAGATACTGCAATTCCAGCAATTACAGAAACTACATCATCTGATATTTTTATCCCATCGTTTTCTTCTTTTATTTCATTTTCTAGTTCTACAATTTCTTCTTTCTCTTTATTTTCTTTACCCATTATAAATTCCTCCTTATAAAAATCTAAACAAAAAAGAAAATTGATATACTTTTTACTTTATAAGTATATCAATTTTTTAATATTTTTACAACTCTTTTAGTCAAATTTATAAACCTTTTATTGTAGGTTTGTCAAATATACGTCACACTTTATTGATAAATATAGTATTTGAAATACCTAATATAATTTGTCTGTGCTTCACAATTTTGTTGTATTACTTAAGAAAAAATGCTAAAATGTGCCTTTTTTACAACATATATTATCCCATTATTATCACATTTTTTCATTTTCAAATTGCCCTGCTTGGGAAGACACAGGGCTTTCCACGAGCATTTAATACGCTATCTTATATTTCCAATTCGTATGGTCTATCCTCCGTTCCGTCTCCATCACCTTTTATTTTGACATTAGATGACAGAAGGAAAACTGGGCGAAAACCAAACGAATAATCACAGCTATGCGGGCTGGCATCAGACCACACACCGCAGAAACCAATAGCCCTCCACAAACCCGTCAGAGCGCACAGCGAACACACCGAGGTCCGCATTGGTAGAGAAAGCAACGATACTGCGAGAGGCCAGCCATGCAGAAGTTACATTTAAACCTAATTTTTGTAATTGACCAGTCCACACATCTCCATCTTCTATATAATTTTCATCTGCAACTTTAAATTGATCATTGTACTCTGAAAAATAATCATAGTCGTTTTTATATTCTGTTTTTGTTACTGGATCTTCCTGAAATTTCCCATCTTTCAAAGTGGCTATACTTCCTAAACTTCTTGCATCTATTGCTATTCCATCGCCACTCTTTATATATGTTTTTGCCTTATTATTTAATATATCTACTGCATTATTGTAATCTTCTTTTGATTTTTCAAAATCATCATAAGATCCTAATGTTACTTCTTCTGGCATATTATCTGCTGATATTATTTGTAAGCCGTGTTCAGTATCATTATAAAATACTCTACAAAGTATATTATTATATTTTACATATGGACTTTTTTCATAATCATTAGTTGCATTTGGATTTATTTTTAATACGTCTTTTGCTAATTTTTCTTCTACTGGTGGTGTTGGAGTTTGTCCTTGTGAATTAGTTGGTCCTGTTATTTTTCCTTTTTCATCTCCATTTTGATGTACTGTATATTTATGATTTGTTTCGCTAAATGTTACGTCTATATCTCCTTCCTTTGTTCCGTCTGTTGCTGTTGCTTGTGTATCTTGCTTGCTTAACTCTGCATTTAATTCACCAGCTGTTACATTTGAAGTATCGCCATTTGATAATTTCTCTGTTACTGCTGCTGCATATGCTGTTTTTATTTCTTCTTTTTCTTGCTCCTCTACTGTTTTTGTTTTTGCATCTCCTGCTTTGGTCAATATTCCATTTTCTCCTGTTAATGTTGCAATTGTTACTCCTGTTAATATTAATAACACTATTATTGTTATTACTAATGCTATTAATGTTATTCCTTTCGTTCCTTTTTTCATCTTTTTACTCCTCCTTTTACTTTTGGCATGTAAAATGCTTAAACACAAAAAGGCAAGACTAAGCCTATTTCTTTTTTATTTTTTATAGGCTTTAGTCTTGTCTTTATTTATATTTTTTATTCCTCTTACTAAATTATAGCTCTCTCTCTCTCTCTC